>NZ_CDWWXB010000034.1:7619-10151 GCF_977971855.1 Frankia sp. CoWAU3
ACCGGGAGAACGAGGGTGATCTGATCTTCGCGGCGGAGGCCGCGACACCCGAGCTGGTCGCGTTCATGACGCGGTACACCTCCGGTGTGATCTGCGTGCCGATGGACGCCGCCGACACCGACCGGCTCGAACTGGACCAGATGGTCCCGCACAACACCGAGCGGATGGGCACCGCGTTCACCATCACCGTGGACGCCCGCGACGGCGTCTCCACCGGGATCTCCGCCGCCGACCGGGCCCGCACCATCCGGTTGCTGGCCGACCCGCGGACCACGCCCGGCGACCTGAGCCGGCCGGGCCACATCTTCCCGCTGCGGGCCAAGGACGGCGGGGTGCTGCGCCGCCCCGGCCACACCGAGGCCGCGGTCGACCTGGCCCGGCTCGCCGGGCTGCGGCCGGCCGGTGCGATCTGCGAGATCGTGAACGATGACGGGACGATGGCCCGGCTTCCCCGGCTCGCCGAGTTCGCCCGCGAGCACGGGCTGCTGCTGATCTCCATCGCCGATCTCATCGCTTACCGTCGGCGGACCGAGAAGCAGGTGGTGCGGGTTGCGGAGGCGTCGCTTCCGACGCGTTACGGGGCGTTCCGGGCGGTCGGATTCCGCAACATCCTCGACGGCGTCGAACACATCGCGTTGATCCGCGGCGAGCTCGGTGACGGCGAGGACGTGCTGGTCCGGGTGCACAGCGAATGCCTCACCGGGGACGTCTTCGGCTCCCGGCGCTGCGACTGCGGAACCCAGCTCGACGCGGCACTGCGCATAATCGCGACCGAGGGGCGCGGAGTGGTGCTCTACATGCGGGGCCACGAGGGCCGGGGCATCGGCCTGATGCACAAGCTGCGGGCCTACCAGTTGCAGGACGCCGGCCACGACACCGTCGATGCCAACCTCGCGCTGGGCCTGCCGGCCGACGCCCGTGACTACGGCACCGGGGCCCAGATCCTGGTCGACCTCGGCGTGCGCGGCATCCGGCTGCTGTCCAACAATCCGACGAAGCGGGCCGGGCTGGAGGGCTACGGCCTGCGCATCGTCGAACTCATCGGGATGCCGGTCACCCAGACGCCGGAGAACCTGCGCTACCTGACCACCAAGCGGGACCGGATGGGACACGTCATTCCCGGTCTGCCCAGCATTCCCGGTCCGCCCGGCCTTCCGGGTCCACCCGGCCTGTCCGATCTGCCTAGGGCCGTGGGCGAGGACGAGCCGGCCGGCTCGCGCTGGATCCCGGGGGCGCCGAGGGCGCCGAGGGCGCCCGTCACCTCCGGCTGCACGGCTGTCGCGGGCCCGGGTACGTCCGCCGGGGTCGACTGTGCCGAGGGAGAGGGTCTGTGAGCGGCCTCGGGGCTCCCGCGGAGGTGCTTCCGCCCGTCGAGGGCATGCGGTTGGCGGTGGTCGCCACCCGGTGGCACGCCGAGATCACCGATGCGCTGCTCGCTGGCGCGCTGCGCGCCGCGAAGGACGCGGGCCTCGCGGCGGCACCCGCCGTCGTGCGGGTCTCCGGTGCGGTCGAGCTTCCCGTGATCGCCGCCGCGTTGGCGGCGCGGCATGACGCCGTCGTCGCTCTCGGTGTCGTCATCCGGGGCGGCACCCCCCACTTCGACTACGTCTGTCAGTTCGTTACCGCGGGGCTCGCCCGCGTCACCCTCGACGCCCGCGTCCCCGTCGGCTTCGGCGTGCTCACCTGCGACACCGTCGAGCAGGCCCGGGACCGCGCCGGGCTGCCCGGGTCCAGCGAGGACAAGGGCCGGGAGGCGACCCTGGCCGCGCTGGACACCGCCGCGGTGCTGCGCGATCTGGAACTCGCCGGCTGAGCTTCCAGGCCGTCACCGACCGAAACGTTCCGCATCAGGAGTTCACACACACGGTGCGAGGCCGATCCGTCCGCGTGACATGCTCTCGGTATGGTGTTGCCGTCACATGGCGATTCGAAGTGGATCGGGTGTGCCGGTCGTGTGTTCGCTGCTCGTGGCTCTGATTCCGGCTGTCCCGATCAGTCCGGTGCTCTTGTCGGGACGGCCGGTTACACGAGACTGTGGTCTCACGTCGTATCGGTGCCCTTGCGCTCTGGCGTCATACTTCGCGGTGGGATCGGCGGAGGTCCCGTCGGCCGGCACACATGGGGGCGGGGGTGGCGCGGATGGTAAGTCACGGTGGGAGTTGGAACGGTGACGAGGCGTTGGCGTCGACCGGCCCGGTCGGGGGGAATCCGGAGGCCGGGGAACGGATCGCGGGCGGCCCCGGCCGGCGGGATCCCGACGCGACCGAACCGGGTGGTGGCGGGGACGCGCGCCCCATCTCGCTGCTTGGCCTACGACTGACCGAGCCTCAGGCACCCCGTAACGCGCTGGTTACCCGTCGTCCCGCCCGATCACGTCCGGGCGGGACCCGTTCGGAGCCCGGTACCGGTCGGACAGGGGGCCCCTCCGGGGGGCGCGGGAGCACGGCAGGCCCGCCGCCCACCCCCGTGCCGCCGCCCGCGCCACTGCTCCCGCCGGGCCGGAGTGCGCCCCCCGTGGGCCTTCCATTGACC
>NZ_CDWWXB010000034.1:10401-14171 GCF_977971855.1 Frankia sp. CoWAU3
GGCCGGAGTGCGCCCCCCGTGGGCCTTCCATTGACCGCGCCGCCCGGCCCGAGCTCCGCCTGGCCCGGTGCCTCGCTCACCGTGTCCGACGGAGCGGGGTGGACGCCCGACCTCGCCGCCGCGACGTCGGCTGCCGGGCCGCCGGACCCAACCGGTCCGGATCCGTACCCGGTGGACCCGTACCCGACGCCACCGGATCCACCGCCCGGTGCGCCGCCGCCCCCGGCCGTTTCCCCACCGCTCCCGGCCGTCCCGCCGCCCGGGGAGACCTGGGAGAACATCGCGGTGCTGGTCCCCGCGGCCGGGCAGCCGGTGAACCTCCCGGATGGAACGCCGGTCGTCCCCGTTTCCCGGGCCGCCACCGCGCCGCCCCCCGACGGCTCGCCCGGTGCCGGGCCCGTATCCGGGCGGCTTCCCCCGCCCGCGGCGGCTGACCCGGGTTGGCCGGTGCCGGAGGCGTGGCCCGACGCCGACCCCTTGGGCGGACCCACGGTCGGCCGGCAGGCGGTCGAAACGCCTGGTCTGGAGCCAGCCTGGTCCA
Source organism: Frankia sp. CoWAU3 (assembly GCF_977971855.1). Classification (NCBI taxonomy): domain Bacteria; kingdom Bacillati; phylum Actinomycetota; class Actinomycetes; order Frankiales; family Frankiaceae; genus Frankia; species Frankia sp. CoWAU3. Next base: position 10,943 of record NZ_CDWWXB010000034.1, read on the forward strand.
TCCCGGTCCCCGCGAACCTGCCGGCGCGGCGGCCCGGCTCGGCCCCTTCCCTGCCCGTCCGGGCGGCGGTGGCCGCGGTGACGCCGTCCCGTGGTCGGGCGGTGGTCCCGGCCGTCGCGGGAACGGGCGGTTCGTCGGTCGCGCGGGCGCGGGCCGGTGGGCGGCAGGTACTGGTTGGGGGATTCGGTGGCGGAGGCGGCCGGACGACGGTCGCCGCGGGTCTGGGACTGGCGATCGCGGAGCACCACGGTCATCGGGTGATGGCCGTGGACGCATCCCCGGACCAGTCCGGGCTGCTTGCGCACCGGGTCGGCCTCATGTCACCGGGTGTGGGGTTGCGGGAGCTGGCCACGGCGCGGCCACCGGTGTCCTCATTGGAGGACGTGCGCCGGTTCGTCGCCTCCGATGGCTCCGGTGGCCTGGAGGTGCTGGCCGGACTGCGTGATCTCACCGGGCCGGGGCTGCTTCCCGAGGAGCTGGCGTGGGCACTCGACCTGCTCGGACACTGGTATCCGGTCGTCGTCGCGGACGCCCCACCGGGGTGGAGCCAGCCGGTGCCGGCCACCCTGCTGGCGCGGGCGGACCTCGTCGTGTTGACGATCCGGGCCGGCGAGACGGAGATCGCCGGTGCGGACGACGCGTTGAGCGCGTTGACCGCGGCCGGTCGGCCAGATCTCGCTGCCGCCGTCATCGTGGCCGTCGTCGAGACGTATCCCTCCCGGTTGAGCCGCGGGGCACGGCTGCGTCTCGAGCATCTCGAGGACCGGGCCTACATGACGGTGCCGGTGCCGTTCGACGCGGCGCTCGCCGACAGCCGTCCGATCAGCTGGTACCGCCTGCGTCGCCGGACCAGGTTTGCCTTCCAGCGTCTCGCCGGGGCGGTCGCCACCGCCCCGCTTCCCGGGTCGCAACCGGCCACCGTGCTGGCCCGGCCCGCCATCGCCGCCCCCGGTCGGGGCCCTCAACTCGGGCCCGGGCCCGTCCGGGCCATGGTGAACGCCACGGACCCGATCCGGTACCGGCCCGCCGCGCCGCCTGGGCCCTAGGCTGGCGAGAATGGCACGCGATCTGCTGACTCCGTCTGGTCAGGGCGATGACGGCCGCGCCGACGAGTCGCTCACCCGAGCGCTCGCCGCCAGCCCGGTCGACCCCGCCGTTCTGACCGCCGCGCTGCGCCAGGCCTGGGTCTTCGTCGGAGTCGAGGCTCGGCTCACCGACGCCGACGCCGTCACAGGTGCGGACAAGACCAGCGAGATGGCGCTGACGACCCTGCGCACCCCGTCCGGCGCGACCGCGCTACCGATCTTCTCCAGCGTCAGCGCGCTCACCGCCTGGCGTTCCTCGGCCCGGCCGGTTCCGGTCGCCGCGGTGGACGCCTGCACGGAGGCGGTCCGGCTGGGGCTCGGAGCGGTGGTGATCGACGTGGCCGGTCCGCGCTCGGCCAGTCTGGACGTCGGCCCAGGCGGTCCCGCGCCGGTGCCCGGCGGATCGGGCTCCGACTCGCCGTCCGGAACCCTCGACACGCCGCGCGTGACCGAAGCCGCGGACCTCGACAAGCTGAGGGTGACCGCCCTGCGCCGTCCGTCCGATCCGGATGGTCCGTTATCCCGGCGGCGGGTTCGGGAGGCGTTGCGGACCGTGACCGAGCGAGTCGAGGTGTGGCCGGCGGAACTGCTCCTCCCGGGTGCCGGCGCCCCACGCCCGGTGCTCGCCGTCGCGGTACGTCAGGGCGGAGATGCGGACGCGCGGTCCGGGGAGTTGCTTGCCCGGCGGTTGTCCCGGCTGCTCGCCGCCGATCCGGACCCGGCACAGGCACAGGCACAGGCGCAGGAGCGGGCCTCGGGCCCGGCCGTGCTGCTCGTGAGCGCGCGGGAGGCCGCGGCGGTGCGCCGCCATCTGGGGCGGGGCCTGCGCCCGACGCGCCGATGGCCGGTGCGGTTCGCGAGGTGAGCGCAGCCGGCCCTTTCGGAGCGCCCGGACGATGATGTGATCGTCGTGTCGCCTGGTCTGGTGCTACGCTGGGCCGCAGACCGCCTGCCGGCTGGTTTTGTTCCGTCCGCTGGCGTTGCCGTTTCCAGGCAGCCAGGGCACGGCGCGGAGCCTGATCGGCAGGACCAAGCGGGGGTTCGCCCTCCACCCGATGCCAGCACTGATGTCGCCACCCCGGGACGTCAGCAGGTCCTCAGGCCGAAGTTCCGGCTGGGGGCCGCGGTGGCCGGGTCGCCGGTCGGCCGAGCCGTTTCCGCGGTCGTCGGCCGGGAGCCTGGTGTACCAGGCTCGGTGCTCCGCTGCGGTGAGGTCATGCCCGCGCGTCGAGCAACGGAGGAAACACATCAGCACAGAGTCCCGTATCAACGACCGGATCCGCGTCCCCGAGGTTCGCCTCGTCGGCGCGGAGGGTGAGCAGATCGGCATCGTCTCGATCGGTGAGGCCATGCGTATGGCGCAGGAGGTCGATCTCGACCTCGTCGAGGTCGCGCCGACCGCTCGTCCCCCGGTCTGCAAGCTGATGGACTACGGAAAGTTCAAGTACGAGTCCGACCAGAAGCGTCGGGAGGCTCGGAAGAACCAGGTCCAGACCGTCATCAAGGAAATGAAGCTGCGGCCGAAGATCGATCCGCACGACTACGAGACCAAGAAGGGTCACGTCGTGCGTTTCCTGCGGGCCGGCGACAAGGTCAAGATTACGATCATGTTCCGCGGTCGGGAGCAGTCCCGGCCCGAGCTCGGCATCCGCCTGCTCCAACGGCTGTCCGCCGACGTGGCCGACCTTGGTTATGTCGAGGCTCAGCCCAAGCAGGACGGCCGGAACATGACCATGGTCATGGCCCCGCACAAGGGCTCGAAGCCGCAGCGGGTGCCGGAACCGGCCGGCCACGTCTGACTCGAGGGCGGGCAGTCCGCGCGGTGGCGCCGCCACCGGTTCCGGATCTCGCCACGCCGGTTGTTCGATTACCCACGTAACCCGTCAGGATGTCAACATGCCCAAACAGAAGTCCCACAGCGGTGCGAGCAAGCGGTTCCGGGTCACCGGCTCCGGCAAGGTGCTGCGCCAGCGGGCCAACCGCCGCCACTACCTGGAGCACAAGACCAGCCGTCTCACCCGCAGACTGGATGGCGTGGTGCCGTTGACGAAGGCGGACAACCGACGCGTCAAGCGTCTGCTCGCCCGCTGACCGCGGCCCGCTGACGACTCCGGCCCCGACTGCGGCGGGCCCGCCGGTCGCGG
>NZ_CDWWXB010000034.1:14658-20634 GCF_977971855.1 Frankia sp. CoWAU3
CCGGACGCACCCGAACGAAGGAGACAGGTGCCCTCATGGCACGCGTGAAGCGGGCGGTCAACGCCCAGAAGAAGCGCCGTACGGTCCTCGAGCAGGCCAGCGGCTACCGGGGCCAGCGCTCGCGGCTCTACCGCAAGGCCAAGGAGCAGATGCTCCACTCGATGACCTACTCCTACCGGGACCGCCGCGCGCGCAAGGGCGACTTCCGGCAGCTGTGGATCACTCGGATCAACGCGGCGGCGCGGGCGAACGGTCTGACCTACAACCGCTTCGTGCAGGGTCTGAAGCTGTCCGGCGTCGAAGTCGACCGCAAGATCCTGGCCGACCTCGCGGTCAACGACGCGGTCGCGTTCACCGCCCTGGTCGAGGTGGCACGGGCCGCGCTGGCGGCGGCGCCGGAGCCCACCGCCGCCTGAGCCCGTCGCGACGTCGGCCCGTGCCCGCCTCCCGCGTGTCCTCCACGACCGACGCCCCTTCGCCGGACGCCCCTTCGCCGGAGGCCCCTTCGCCGGGGCCGGCGCCGATCGCCGGAGCGCGCTCCGGGCGGGTCGGTGCCGCGCGTCGCCTCAAGCGGCCCGCGGCCCGGCGCGAGCAGGGCAGGTTCCTGGTCGAGGGGACGCAGGCGGTGGGCGCGGCATTGGCCGTCGGCGAGCTGCTTGAGGTGTTCGTCGGAGTCTCCGCGACTCCCCGGCACGAGGAGCTGCTGCGGGCGGTCCGGGTGCCGGTCCGGGTCGTGACGGACGAGGCCGTGGCGTCGCTGTCGGAGACGGTGACCCCCCAGGGCCTCGTCGCGGTCGCGGCCCTGCCCGCTCATCGGCTCGCCGACCTGCACGCCCCCCGGCTGGTCGCGGTGTGCATCGGCGCGGGCGATCCGGGTAACGCCGGCACGGTGATCCGCAGCGCGGACGCGGCCGGAGCGGACGCCGTCGTCTTCACCGGGAGCGGTGTCGACCCCTTCGGGGGCAAGTGCGTGCGCTCCTCGGCCGGCAGCCACTTTCACCTCCCGGTGATCGTGGAACCAGCCTTGGCCGTGGTGCTGGACCGGCTGCGGGCCCGGGGTTGCCGCATCGTGGCGACGTCCGGAGCCGCGGATCGCGACATTGACACCGCCGTCGCGGCCGGTGAGCTCGACGGGCCGACGGCGTGGCTGTTCGGTAACGAGGCACATGGGCTGGCTTCGGCTACTCTGGCCGCCGCGGACGCGGTTCTGCGGGTACCGGTGTACGGTCAGGCCGAGTCCCTGAATCTTGCGGTTGCGTCCGCCCTGTGCCTTTACGCGTCGGCGCGGGCGCAGAGAACGGGCAGGTCCGGTACTGACGGCACCGGAGGAGGTGGTCGACGGTGATGAACATTGTCACGTCGCCATCCGGGCAGGTGCCGCCCTCCGGCCCCGGCTGCGCGCCCGATGCCACCGATTCAGCCGTGTCGGCCGCGCAGGACGGCCCACTGCCTGCCGCCGCCTTCGACCTGCTACCGGATTCGGTGATCGTGACCGACGCTGCCGGCGTCGTCGAGGTGTTCAACCGGGCGGCGGCGAAGCTCACCGGGGTGGATGGACCGTCCGCGATCGGCCGGCATCTGACCGAGGTCCTCCCGTTGCTGGACGAGCGGGGCAACGACTGGTGGGAGTGCTCTACGGCCAGCCGGAACCTGCCGCGGGTCACCGGGCAGCCGGAGCGGCGCCTGACCTACGCGGGTCCGGTCCACGACCGTGACTTCCACGTCACGGTGCGGTTCAACCGGGTCGCCGGTCGGCTGGTGCGGGTGTCGCTGTCCCTGCGCGACACCCTCAGCCGCGAGCGGCTGGAACGCAACCGGGCGGACCTGGTCGCGACCGTGGCGCACGAGCTGCGCTCGCCGCTGACCAGTGTGAAGGGATTCACCGCGACGCTGCTCGCCAAGTGGGACCGGTTCACCGACGAGCAGAAGAAGCTCATGCTGAACACGGTCAACACCGACGCCGACCGGGTCACGCGCCTGCTCACCGAGGTGCTGGACGTCTCTCGGATCGACTCCGGACGCATCCAGGTCCGCAAGCAGATCGTCGACCTGCCCGCCCGGGTGCGTTCGGTGGTGGACGGCAAGGTGGCCTCGGGTGCGGCGGGCGCCGACCGGTTCTTCATCCGCGAGGAGGGCGAACTGCCCGAGATGTGGGTCGATCCGGACAAGATTGAACAGGTACTGCACAACCTCGTCGACAACGCCCTGCGGCATGGTGCGGGTACTGTGACGGTACTGCTGCGTGGCAGGGACAGCGGCACGGAGGTAAGCGTGGCCGACGAGGGTGAAGGCGTGTCCGAATCGAACGCCGCGCGCGTGTTCACGAAGTTCTGGCGGGGCGCCAGCCGCGGGAACGGCACCGGCCTCGGGCTCTACATCGCCAAGGCGCTGATCGAGGCGCACGGCGGCACCATCTCGGTCGGCCGGGCCCCGGGTGGCGGCGCCGAGTTCCGATTTTTCGTGCCCGCCGGTGGCCCGGTGTTCGGCTGACGCCGAGCACCGCGAACCGACCGGTGGGCGCCCCGGGCGGCCAGGCGCGCGCCGCCGCCTCCGGCCCGGACATCCCAGGCCCGGACGAACCCCGCCGCAGGCCGGACGACCCCGGCTTCCCGCCGGGATGACCCTGCTTTTCACCCGATGCTTTTCACCCGATGACGAGGATGAGCACCGTGCCCGCCCCTGGAGAGACTGTCGACCCGTCCCGGGTCCACGCCCTCGACCCCGATCAGCTCGACGCGGCCGTCGACGCGGCGCGGGAGTCGATCCGCGCCGCCGCCGATCTCGACGCGCTGGCAGCCGTCCGTATCGCCCACATCCAGGGTGCCTCCGCACCGCTGGTACTGGCCCGCCGGGAGCTCGGTGCCCTGCCCCGTGCGGAGCGTGCCGACGCCGGTCGCCGGCACAACGCCGCCCGCACGGCCGTACAGGCCGCCTACGACGCCCGGCTGGCCGAACTCACCGTCGAACGCGACGCCCGGGTGCTGCGCGAGGAACGGGTCGACGTGACCCTGCCCGTCGACCGCCGCCGCCGTGGTGCCCGCCACCCGCTGACCGCCCTGTCCGACCGGCTTGCCGACGTGTTCGTGGCGATGGGCTACGAGGTCGCCGAGGGACCCGAGGTCGAACACGACTGGTTCAACTTCGAGGCCCTGAACATGGCGCCCGATCACCCGGCCCGCAGCGAGCACGACACGCTCTACGTCGCGCCGACCGGGGCGGGCCGGGTGCTGCGTACCCACACCTCCCCGGTGCAGATCCGCTCCCTGCTGAACCGCCCGCTGCCCGTGTACGTCGTGTGCCCGGGGCGGACATACCGCAACGACACCATCGATGCGACGCACTCGCCGGTCTTCGGCCAGCTCGAAGGTCTGGCCGTGGACAGGGGCATCACCATGGCGGACCTGCGTGGCACCCTGGAGGTCTTCGCCCAGGCGTTGTTCGGGGCGGGCCTGTCGACGCGGCTGCGCCCGTCGTTCTTCCCGTTCACCGAGCCGTCCGCGGAACTGGACGTGCAGTGCTTCGCCTGCCGCGGGGAGGCGGCCCGCCAGCCCTGTCGGGTCTGTTCGGACGAGGGCTGGATCGAGGCCGGCGGCTGCGGCATGGTCGACCCGCACGTCCTGCGGGCCGCGGGGGTCGACCCGACCCGGTACAGCGGTTTCGCGTTCGGGATGGGGCTGGAACGGGCCGCGATGGTCCGCCATGGCATCCGGGAGATCCGCGATTTCGTCGACGGTGACGTCCGGTTCAGCCTGCCGTTCGGAATCGAGGACTGACCCATGCTGATCGTGATGTCCTGGCTGCGGGAGTATGTGGCGGGGCTGCCGCCCACGCGGGCCGTCGCCGACGCGTTGATCCGGGCCGGTTTCGAGGTCGAGGGACTGCGTAGCGTCGGGGGCGAGTTCTCCGGCGTGGTCGTCGGGGAGATCGTCGGCTTCGAGATCGTCGAGACGAAGAAGAAGGCCGTCCGCTGGTGCCAGGTCCGGGTCGCCGAGAGCGCCGGATCCGAGGATGCCGGATCCGAGAGCGCCGGATCCAGGGGCGAGGGCGTGCGCGGCGTCATCTGCGGGGCGCACAACTTCGCCGTCGGCGACCGGGTGGCGGTCGCGCTGCCCGGCGCCGTGCTGCCCGGCGGGTTCGAGATCACCGCGCGGAGGACCTACGGCCATGTCAGCGAGGGGATGATCTGCTCGGCCCGGGAACTGGGCCTCGGCGAGGAGTCCGACGGCATCCTGGTGCTCGCGCCGCGGGCGCCGATCGGCGCCGACGTCGCCGAGCTGCTCGATCTCGCCGACGAGGTGCTCGACATCGCGGTCACCCCGGACCGGGGCTACGGTCTGTCGGTGCGGGGGATCGCCCGGGAGGCGGCGACCGCCTTCGCGCTGCCGTTCACGGACCCGGGCGCGCCGGCGGACCCGGCAGCCGTCCCGGGGCCCGCCAGGGAGGCCTATCCGGTCGTCGTCGAGGACACCGCGGCGTGTGACCGCTACGTCGCCCGGGTGGTGACCGGGGTCGACTCGCGGGCCACCACCCCGCTGGGGTGGCAGCGGCGGCTGTCGCTGTCCGGGATGCGGTCAATCTCGGTGCCGGTCGACGTCACCAACGCCGTGCTGCTGGGCCTCGGCCAGCCGTTGCACGCCTTCGACCGGGCGAAGCTGACCGGCGCGATCATTGTGCGCCGGGCCGTCGCCGGAGAGACGCTGCGCACCCTCGACGGGGCCGACCGCACTCTCGACCCCGAGGATCTGGTCATCGCCGACGACACCGGTCCGATCGCGCTCGCCGGGGTGATGGGCGGGGCCACCACGGAGGTGTCCGCGACGACCACCGACATCGTCCTCGAGGCTGCGCACTTCGACCCGATCACGGTGGCCCGCACCGCCCGCCGGCACCGGCTGTCCTCGGAGGCGTCGCGGCGTTTCGAACGCGGCGTCGACCCGGCACTCGCGCCGGTCGCCGCAGCGCTGGCCGTCGACCTGCTCGCCGAGCTCGCCGCCGCCCGTCCCGAGCCCGGCGTGACCGACCTGGACCGCCGCCCCGCCCCGGCGCCGGTGACCCTGCCGCTGACGGAACCGGAACGCCTCGCCGGCCGGCCCTACCCCGCCGAGGTGGTGCGGCGCCGGCTCGTCGGTGTCGGCTGCGCGGTGGCTGACGGGTCGGCGACCGAGGACCTGCCCGGTGTTCTGATCGCGACGCCGCCGTCCTGGCGTCCCGACCTGACCCGGCCCGCCGATCTCGTCGAGGAGATCATGCGGCTGGAGGGGTACGACACCATCCCAGTGACCCTGCCGTCGCTGCCCGCGGGGCGCGGGCTCACCGCCGCGCAGCGGATGCACCGCGCGGTGGGCCGGGCGCTGGCCTGTGCGGGGTTCGCCGAGGTGCTTACCCTGCCGTTCGTACCCGAGGACGCCGCCGACGCGCTCAGCCTGGCCGCGGCCGACCCGCGGCGTGCGGCGGTCCGGATCGTGAACCCGATCGCCGAGGACGCCGGCTACCTGCGGACGACCCTGCTACCCGGACTGATCGCGGCGGCCGTGCGCAACATCGGCCGGGGGCAGCGCGATCTCGCCCTGTTCGAGAGCGGTCTGGTGTTCCGTGAACGCGAACGGATCCCGACGGACGTCGTCACCCCGCCGGTGGATCGTCGGCCCTCCGCCGCGGAGATCGCCGCTCTGGACTCGACCCTGCCCGGCCAGCCCCGCCACGTCGCCGCGCTCCTCACCGGGCGCCGTGAGCCAGGTGGCTGGTCCACGCCGGCCCGGGACGCGGACTGGGCGGACGCGGTGGACGCCGCGCACGTGGTCGCCGAGGCGGTGGGCGTGACCCTGACGGTCAGAGCCGGCAATGTCATGCCCTGGCACCCGGGCCGCCTCGCGGAGCTCTCGATCGACGGCCGGGTCGTGGGCCACGCGGGTGAGCTGCACCCCCGGGTGCTCAGCGACGTCGGGCTTCCGCCTCGGGCCGGCGCGATGGAACTGG
>NZ_CDWWXB010000034.1:20907-22422 GCF_977971855.1 Frankia sp. CoWAU3
GCGTCCCTGCGTGCCTGAGGCCGAGACGGGTTACGCCAGCATCATTGCATGATCATGAGTTAGCGTGTATAAAATTGCAATCATGGGTGTGACGGTAGCGGTTGCGGGGGCGAGTGGGTACGGCGGCGGAGAGCTGCTGCGCCTGCTCCTCGCCCATCCCGAAATCAAGATCGGTGCGCTGGCCGCGAACGCGTCCGCCGGCCTGCCGGTGACGGAGGTGCATCCCCACCTGCCCGACCTGGAGGGCCGGGTGTTCACGGACGCGGCCGCGCTGGCCGGGACCGACGCGGACATCGTTTTCCTGGCGCTGCCGCATGGTCAGTCGGCCGCGGTGGCGGCCACCCTGCCCGACACCGTGCGGGTCGCCGATCTGGGTGCCGATCATCGGCTCGTCGACCCGGAGGCGTGGCGGCGCGCCTACGGGGGGGAGCACGCCGGGACCTGGACCTACGGCCTGCCCGAGCTCCCCTGGGCACGGGCGGAGATCGCCGCGAGCCGGCGGGTGGCGATCCCGGGCTGCTATCCCACGGCGACCTCTCTCGGGCTCGTGCCGCTGCTGGTCGGCGGCCTTGTGGAGCCCGCCGACCTGGTCGTTGTCGCGGCGAGTGGCACGTCCGGCGCGGGCCGCTCGGCCACGGTGAACCTGCTCGGCAGTGAGGTGATGGGTGACCTGACCGCCTACAAGGTGGGCACCCACCAGCACAGACCCGAGATCACGCAGACCCTCTCCCGGGCCGCCGGTATGACCGTGACGGTGTCCTTCACCCCGGTGCTCGCCCCGCTTCCCCGCGGCATCCTCGCGACCAGCACCGGCCGGGCCACCCCGGGCACCGACGCGGACGCCGTGTACGAGACGCTGCGGGCCGCCTACGCGGGGGAGCCGTTCGTCCGGGTGCTGCCGCCGGGGCGCTGGCCGCACACCGCGGCGACGCTCGGCGGGAACGCCGTTCATGTGCAAGGGACCTTCGACCCGGAGACCGGCCGGGCGATCGTCGTCACCGCGATCGACAACCTCGGCAAGGGCGCGGCCGGCCAGGCGCTGCAGTGCGCCAACCTGATGCTCGGCCTGCCCGAGACCGCCGGGCTGACCGCTCAGGGCATCGCCCCCTGACCGTTTTCGGCCCGGTAGATCGGTAGGTCGGTAGATCGGTCGCTAGATCGGTAGGTCGGTAAGGACGCGGGAGCATCGATCAGCAACATCGACCAGCAACGCGGCCAGGAGACAGGAGAGGGTTGAGTTGAGCGTCACCGCCCCACGGGGCTTCCGCGCCGTCGGAGTGGCGGCCGGGTTGAAGCCGTCCGGCCGTCCGGACGTGGCGCTCGTCGTCAACGACGGGCCGTCCGACGCCGCCGCCGGGATCTTCACCGCCAACCGGGTTCAGGCGGCTCCGGTGCTCTGGACCCGCCAGGTCCTCGCCGACGGCCGGCTGCGCGCCGTCATCCTCAACTCCGGCGGGGCGAACGCCTGCACCGGTCCGGCCGGATTCGCCGATACCCATGCCACGGCCGAGCACG
>NZ_CDWWXB010000034.1:22886-25505 GCF_977971855.1 Frankia sp. CoWAU3
GGAGCTGACGGGGCTGGTCACCGAGGTGTGCATCGACCTCGCCCAGCAGATGCTCGGCGATGCCGAGGGTTCGACGAAGACCATCGCCATCACCGTGACCGGAGCCGCGACCGAGGACGACGGGCTGGAGGTCGGCCGGGCCGTCGCCCGCAACAACCTGCTCAAGTGCGCTCTGTACGGCAAGGACCCGAACTGGGGACGGGTGCTCGCCGCGATCGGCACCACGAAGGCCGTCTTCGAGCCCGACGCGCTGGACGTGTCCATCAACGAGGTGCGGGTCTGCCGGGCCGGGGCCCCCGGCGAGGACCGCGACCTCGTCGACCTGTCCGGCCGTGAGGTGCGCATCGGCGTCGATCTGCACGCCGGCGATGCCGAGGTCACCGTCTGGACGAACGACCTGACCGACGGGTACGTCTACGAGAACTCGGCGTACTCGACATGAACGCCCCGACCCGGACGCCGCCGCCTTCGAACGGTGGGCACGGCAGCACCGGCAGTACCGGCAGTACCGGCGACGCCGCCCCGGGCGGGGGCCCCGGGCGGGGCCCGGCCGCCACCGCCCGCGGCCATGCGGCGCTCGCGAAGACCCAGGTCCTCATCGAGGCGCTCCCGTGGCTGTCGCGGTTCCAGGGCGCGACCATCGTCGTCAAGTACGGCGGCAACGCGATGACGGAGCCGGCGCTGCGCGAGGCCTTCGCCGCCGACGTCGTGTTCCTGCGCCACTCGGGGCTGCGGGTGGTCGTCGTGCACGGCGGCGGTCCGCAGATCACCGCGCATCTGGAGCGCCTCGGTGTCCCCTCGACGTTCGTCGGCGGCCTGCGGGTCACCACCCCGCAGACCATGGAGGTCGTGCGGATGGTCCTGCTCGGCCAGGTCAATCGGGACGTCGTGGGGCTCGTCAACGACCACGGCCCGTTCGCCGTCGGGCTGTCCGGTGAGGACGCCAACCTCTTCACCGCGCGGCGCCGCCCGGCGATCGTCGATGGCCGGGAGGTCGACGTCGGCCTGGTCGGCGACATCGTCGAGGTCCGACCGGAGACGATCAACGCCCTGCTCGGCTCCGGGAAGGTGCCGGTGGTCGCGTCGGTCGCCCGCGGCGTCGACGGCGGGGTCTACAACGTCAACGCCGACACCGCCGCCGCCGAACTCGCCGTCGCGCTCGGGGCTACGAAGCTCGTCGTCCTGACCGACGTCGAGGGCCTCTACGCGGACTGGCCGGCGAGCGACGAGGTGATCAGTGAGCTGAGCATCACCGAGCTCGAACAGCTCCTCCCCTCGCTCACCGCCGGCATGATCCCCAAGATGGAGGCCTGCCGGCGGGCGGTGCGTGGCGGTGTTCCGCAGGCGCACGTGCTCGACGGACGGGTGCCGCACGCGGTGCTCCTGGAGATCTTCACCGACGACGGCATCGGCACCTTGATCATGGCCGAGCCGGGCACCTCGCCTGAGCCGGGTACGCCCCCCGCGCCCGCCGCGCGCCCGGCCGGGATCGTTCCGGCCGGCGAACCAACCGGAGGAACGCCATGAACGCCGAGATCGCTGAGAACCCAGTGAACCCAGTGAACCCAGTGAACCCAGTGAACCCAGTGAACCCAGTGAACGCCGAGATCGCCAAGGACGCCGATCTGATCGCCCGGCGGGACGCCGTCGTGATGGCGACCTACGGCCGACCCGCGATCTCCCTGGCCCGGGGGGCCGGCAGCCGGGTGTGGGACCATGACGGCCGCGAATATCTCGACCTGGTCGGCGGGATAGCCGTCAGCGTGCTTGGTCACTGCCACCCGGCGGTCCGGGACGCCGTCGTCGGCCAGCTCGGCGCTCTCGGCCACGTGTCGAACCTCTATGCCAACGAGCCTCAGGTGCTGCTGGCCGAACGGCTCGTCGAGCTGCTACGGGTCGGCGCGCCGAGCCCCGGGCTTCCGCCCGGGGGGGCGAAGGTCTTTTTCTGCAACTCGGGAGCGGAGGCCAACGAGGCAGCAATCAAGATCGCCCGCCGGACCGGCCGTCCGGAGATTATCGCCACCGAGGGCTCGTTCCACGGTCGGACCCTGGGCGCGCTGTCCATCACCGGTCAGCCGGCCAAGCGGGCACCGTTCGAGCCACTGCTGCCCGGCGTCCGGTTCGTGCCCTATGGAGACGGCGCGGCCCTGCGCGCCGCCGTCAGCGAGGCGACCGCGGCGGTGTTCCTGGAACCGACCCTCGGTGAAGGCGGTGTCGTGCCGCCGCCGACCGGCTACCTCGCCGCCGCGCGGGCTGTCTGTGACTCCGCCGGCGCGCTGCTGGTCCTGGACGAGGTGCAGAGTGGCATCGGCCGGACCGGCTCGTGGTTCGCTCACCAGACCGAGGGCGTGCTGCCCGACGTGATCACCCTGGCCAAGGGGCTCGGCGGTGGCCTGCCCGTCGGCGCCTGCGTCGGCATCGGCGCGGCGGGGACGCTGTTGCGCCCGGGGGATCATGGCAGCACCTTCGGCGGCGGCCCGATCGTCTGCGCGGCGGCGCTCGCGGTGCTCGACACGATCGCCGCCGAGGGCCTGCTTGAACACGCGTCGCGGCTCGGGGAGCGGCTGGCCGCGGCGATCCGGGCGGCGGGCGTGCCCGGCGTGGCGGGGGTCCGGGGAC
>NZ_CDWWXB010000035.1:0-670 GCF_977971855.1 Frankia sp. CoWAU3
CACGTGCCCTCCCCCGACGCCCCCACCGAGACCGGGCTCCCGGTCGGCGGCTCCGGTGGCCTCGTATCCGCCGAAGACGTATCCGCCGAGGACGCCCGCTGGGTCCGACCAGCACTGGTCACCCTGCTGGTGGGCACGGGTGTGCTCTACCTGTGGGGCCTCGGCGCGTCGGGGTGGGCGAACGCGTTCTACTCGGCTGCGGTCCAGGCCGGCTCGGTGAGCTGGGAGGCGTTCTTCTACGGTTCCTCGGACGCCGCCAACTCAATCACGGTCGACAAGCCGCCGGTCTCCCTGTGGGTCATGGCGCTGTCTGCCCGGATCTTCGGCCTGAGCGCCTGGAGCATCCTCGTGCCCCAGGCACTGATGGGTGTCGCCACCGTCGGCCTGCTTTACCAGACCGTGCGGCGGCAGTTCTCCGCCGGTGCGGGCCTGCTTGCCGGCGCGGTGCTGGCCCTGACCCCGGTCGCGGCTCTGATGTTCCGGTTCAACAACCCGGACGCCCTGCTCGTGCTGCTCCTGGTCGCCGCGGCCTACGCGACGTTGCGGGCGATCGAGCAGGCGAGCACCCGCTGGCTGGTGTTCGCCGGGGTCCTGGTCAGCTTCGCCTTCCTGACGAAGCTGCTGCAGGCGCTGCTCGTCGTCCCCGTCTTCGCACTGGTGTACCTGGTGA
>NZ_CDWWXB010000035.1:996-3054 GCF_977971855.1 Frankia sp. CoWAU3
TCCGGCAGACCCTGGCCGCGGGGCTCGGACTGCTGATCCCCGCCGGCCTCTTCATCGCGATCGTGGAGTTCGTCCCGGCGTCCTCCCGCCCCTACATCGGGGGTTCACAGCACAACAGCCTGCTGGAGCTCACCCTCGGCTACAACGGACTCGGCCGACTTACCGGCAACGAGACCGGCAGCGTTGGCGGTGGCCGGGGCGGCCGGATGGGCGGCCTGCCGGAATCCGTCGGGAACGGCGCGGCAGGCGCCGCTCCCGGCGGCGGCACGGTCCTCTTCGGCCCCGGAGGTCCGGGCGGCCGCGGGGGCGGCATGTGGGGCCAGGCCGGTTGGACCCGCATGTTCGGCTCGGAAGTCGGTGGTCAGATCTCCTGGCTGCTCCCGACGGCACTGATCCTGCTCGTCGCCGGCCTGTGGATCACCCGGCGCGCCCCGCGGACGAACCGCGCCCGCGCCGCCTTCCTCCTCTGGGGCGGCTGGCTGCTCGTCACCGGCATCGTCTTCAGCCAGATGAAGGGCATCTTCCACGCCTACTACACGGTGGCGCTCGCCCCGGCGGTCGGTGCCCTGGTGGGGATGGGCTGCGCGCTGCTCTGGCGTCATCGCCGGCATCCCGCCGCCGCCGTGGTCTCGGCTGCCACGATGGCCGCCACCGCCGCCTGGTGCTACACCCTGTTGAACCGCACCCCCCAGTGGCATCCGTGGATCCGGTACGCCGTGCTCGTCGCCGGGATCATCGCGGCGCTCGGGTTCCTCGCGGCCATCCGACTGCCGCGGCGGGCCGCGCTCGGCGTCGCCGCCGTGGCGCTGGTCGCCGGGCTCCTCGGACCCGGCTCGTATGCCATCGCCACCGCGGCGACCCCGCACACCGGCTCGATCCCGGCGGCGGGTCCCGCCGGCGCCGGCTTCGGTGGGCCGGGTGGCAGCCGCTTCTTCCGCATGGGCCAGGGCGGCCTGCAGGCCGGCCGTCAGCGGGGCTTCCCGCCGCAGGGGATGGGCCGCGGGGCACAGGGCGGCCCACAGGGCGGCCCACAGGGCGGTGGAATCTTCCCCGGCGGGGCCTTCCCCGGCGGTGGGCAGCAGATGCCCGGCGGCCAGGGCGGCATGCCCGGCCAGGCCGGTGGTGGTGCCGGGACCGGAACCAGCGCGCTGGGGAACGGGATCCTCGGCGGGCGGGAGAGCCGGGGCGGTGGCCCAGGCGGTCTACTCAGCGCCGTCACTCCCAGCGACGCGATCGTGAAGCTGCTCAGGCAGAACGCGGACTCCTACACCTGGGTCGCCGCCGCGGTCGGTTCGAACAGCGCGGCCGGATACCAGCTCGCGACCCAGGACCCGGTCATGCCGGTCGGCGGGTTCAACGGGAGCGACCCATCGCCCACCCTGGCGCAGTTCAAGCAGTACGTCGCCGAAGGAAAGATCCACTACTTCATCGGCGGCGGCGGCGGCAGCTTCGGTCAGGCCAACGGCGGTAGCTCGTCCTCACGGGAGATCTCCAGCTGGGTGACGGAGAACTTCACCTCGAAGACGGTCGACGGCGTGACCCTCTACGACCTGACCGCACCGAAGACCGGCGCCACCACCGGCTCCACGACGGGCACCGGCGTCACTGCCTGACGCCACGGTGGCCTGACGCGGACGGGCGTCCAGCCCGTGGGCCACGGGTGAACGCGACGCCCACCAGGATGCTGCGATCGCCGTCGCGATCCTCCTGGTGGGCGTCACCGCGTTGGCGCGATGCCTCGCCGACGCGATGCCTCACAGTTATGGTTCCAATCCGCTCCGCACCACAACCACAACCACCGAGGCGGTCCTCAGCCCGGCCTGCGCTCACAGCAGGCGCACAGCATCGGCACACGAGCGGCACAGCTCCCGAACCGAGGGTGGAGAGCATGACGATGACACGGATGCCTTCCTCGACGACCGTGATCTCCGGGACGACCGAGACCTCCGGGACGACCGAGACCTCCGGGACGACCGGAATGACCGGGACCTTCGAGACGACCGGGAGCACCGGGGAGAGCATTCCCGTTCAACATCATCATCCCGGGTGGCTCGGGCC
>NZ_CDWWXB010000035.1:3375-5212 GCF_977971855.1 Frankia sp. CoWAU3
GGACGGCGGCCGGCCGCGCCCGGTGCTGGACGTCGTCATCCCCGTGTACAACGAGGAGAACGACCTCGCCCCCTGCGTCCGACGGCTGTATGCCCACCTGACCGGGATGTTCCCGTACCCCTTCAGATCACGATCGCCGACAACGCCAGCACCGACGGCACCCTGGCCATCGCCCAGGCGTTGGAGAAGGAACTCCCCGAGGTCGCCGCGATCCACCTCGAGGCCAAGGGCCGCGGCCGGGCACTGCGGGCGGCCTGGGGCCTCTCGCCCGCACCGGTGCTCGCCTACATGGACGTCGACCTGTCGACCGACCTCGCCGCGCTGCTGCCCCTGGTGGCTCCGCTCATCAGCGGCCACTCGGATCTCGCGATCGGCACCCGGCTCTCCCCCGCCTCCCGGGTCGTGCGGGGACCGCGCCGGGAGGTGATCTCCCGCTGCTACAACCTGATCCTCCGCAGAACCCTGGCGGCCCGGTTCTCCGACGCGCAGTGCGGCTTCAAGGCGATCCGCGCCGACGCCGCGGCGGGCCTGCTACCCCTGGTGGAGGACAGCGGCTGGTTCTTCGACACCGAACTGCTCGTCCTGGCCGAACGGGCCGGGATGCGCATCCACGAGGTCCCGGTCGACTGGATCGATGATCCGGACAGCCGCGTCGACGTCCTCGCCACGGCCATCGCCGACCTGAAGGGTGTGGTCCGCCTCTTGCGGGCGTTCGGCAGCGGAAAGCTGCCGCTCGCCAAGCTGCACCAGGAGTTCGGCCGAGGTCCGCTCACCGCCGGCCACGCCGAGGAGGGCAAGGTCGTCGAGGTCCCGGGGGTACCGAAGGGACTCGCCGGTCAGCTCCTGCGATTCGCCGCGATCGGGGTCGCCAGCACGCTGTCCTATCTGGTGCTCTTCGTCCTGCTGCGGACAGTCACCGGGGCGCAGATCGCGAACCTGCTGTCGCTGCTTCTCACGGCGGTCGCGAACACCGCGGCGAACCGGCGGCTGACCTTCGGTCTCACCGGTCCGCGGCGCGCCGGTCGCCACCATCTGCAGGGCCTGGTGGTGTTCGCCGTCGGCCTCGGCCTGACCAGCGGTTCGCTCGCGCTCCTGCACGCGGCGAGCACGAACCCCGGCCGCGGCCTCGAACTCTCCGTGCTGGTGCTGGCGAACCTGGCCTCCACGGTCATCCGGTTCCTTCTGCTACGCGCCTGGGTCTTCCGCCCGGACCGGGAGGCGAGGAACGTGGCCGGGATGCCCCCGGCCACGACACCCCCGCGGAGGCGGGCCCCGACCGGCGAGATCAGGGACGCAGAGTAAGCAGCAGGTCGCCGACCTCGACCGAGTCGCCGCTGGAACGGACGAGCTCCACGACGGTCCCGCCCACCGGGCTGGTCACCGCGGCCTCCATCTTCATCGCCTCCACCACCGCCAGCCGCTGGCCCTTCGTCACCGTGTCGCCCACCGCGACGCTGAACGTGACGATGCCCGGCAGCCCGGCGCCCACCTGGTTCGGATCGGTGGCGTCTGCCCGACGGGCCGCCGTGGTGGTGGCCGTGATGGACGCGTCCCGGACCCGCACCGGCCGGGGCTGGCCGTTGACCCGCAGGTACAGGGTGCGCATCGCGGAGTCGTCCGGTTCGGAGAGCGTCTCCAGCTCCACGATGATCTCTACTCCGGGCTCCAGGGTGACGGTGAGCGGAACGCCAGGCCGCAACCCGTACAAAAAGCCGTCGGTGGGGACCACGGAGGAGTCCCCGTAGGCGTCCACCGCCCGCAGATAGTCCTTCCACGGGCCGGGGAAGAGCAGCCTGGACAGGGCCACCCGCCGGGCCCCCGGGAAGAAGAGCTCGTC
>NZ_CDWWXB010000035.1:5406-6903 GCF_977971855.1 Frankia sp. CoWAU3
CCCGCGGTGTCGTGGGTGTGCAGGTGGACGGGCCGGTCGAAACGCTCCCGCAGGGCCGTCACCAGCGTGGCCGCCGCCGCCGGGCGCAGCAGTCCCGCCATGTCCTTCACGGCGAGCACATGCACACCCGCCTCGACGAGCTCTTCGGCGAGGCGCAGGTAGTAGTCGAGGGTGTAGATCCGCTCCGCCGGGTCGGAGAGGTCGCCAGTGTAGCAGAGCGTCCCTTCGGCGATCGCCCCGGTACCGAGCACCGCCTCGATCGCCGGGCGCATCTGCTCGATGTCGTTCAGCGCATCGAAGATCCGGAAGATGTCGACGCCGGTCGCTGCGGCCTCGGCGACGAACGCCCGGACGACGTCGTCCGGGTAGGGGGTGTACCCGACCGCGTTGCGCCCCCGCAGCAGCATCTGCAGGCAGATGTTCGGCGCGGCCTGGCGCAGCGCGGCGAGCCGCTCCCACGGATCCTCCGCGAGAAAGCGCAGCGCAACATCGTAGGTCGCCCCGCCCCAGGCCTCCAGGCTCAGCAGGTTCGGCGTCAGCGCGGCGTACGACGGGGCGGCCGCCAGGATGTCGAAGCTGCGCAGCCTCGTGGCCAGCAGCGACTGGTGGGCGTCACGCAGGGTGGTGTCGGTGACGGCCAGCGCCTCCTGGGCGCGCAGCCACGCCGCCCAGCCCGCCGGCCCGAGCTCCGTCAGCAGCTGCCGGGATCCCGCCGCCGGCGGCTGCGTGCCGCCGGACGCCGCCACCTGTGCGGGCGCGGGCGGCAGCAACTCCCGGGGGTCGGTCAGGGCGACCGCCGGGCGCGGGAATCCGTTCACCGTGCTCTCGGCGAGGCGAGCCAGCAGCCGGCTGGTCGGGTCCGCCCCCTTGCCGGGAGCGAGCAGCTCCGGCCGTTCATCGATGAACGACGTGCTCACCCCGCCGGCGAGGAAGCCGGGGTCAGCGAGGAGCCGCACCAGGAAGTCGATGTTCGTGCGCACCCCGCGGACCCGGAACTCGTTCAGCGCCCGCCGGGCGCGCCGCGCAGCCTTCTCCAGCGTGTTACCCCGGGTCGTCAGCTTCACCAGCAACGAGTCGAAGTACGGGCTGACTTCGGCCCCCGGGTACGTGGCGCCGTCGAGGCGCACCCCCGGACCGCCGGGTGACTGGTAGAAGCTGATCGTCCCGGTGTCGGGCCGGAAGCCATCCGAGGGATCCTCGGTGGTGACCCGGCACTGGATGGCGGTGCTGCGCAGGACGATCTGCTCCTGGATGAGGTTGAGGCCGGCCAGGCTCTCCCCATCGGCGATCCGCAGCTGCGCCGCAACCAGATCAACCCCGGTGACCTCCTCGGTGACCGTGTGCTCGACCTGGATCCGGGGATTCATCTCCATGAACGTGTACCGGTCGTCGGCGCCGAGAAGAAACTCGACCGTGCCCGCATTGACATAGCCGACATGCCGGGCGAACCGCACCGCGTCGGCGCAGATGCTCGCCCGTACCGCCTCGTCGAGCTGC
>NZ_CDWWXB010000035.1:7412-18331 GCF_977971855.1 Frankia sp. CoWAU3
TGCACCGAGCAGTCCCGCTCGTACAGATGGATGATGTTGCCGTAGGCGTCGGCCAGGATCTGGACCTCGATGTGGCGCGGCCGGTCCACCGCCTGCTCCAGGAAGATCGTGCCGTCCCCGAAGGCGGCGGCGGCCTCCCGGGACGCGCTCGCCACCGCGTCGGCGAGGTCGGCGGGGCGTTCCACCCGCCGCAGGCCGCGCCCCCCACCACCGGCGGAGGCCTTGACGAACAGCGGGAAGCCGATCTCCTCGGCGGCGGCGAGCGCCCCGGCGCCCTCCGGCAGCGGCACCGAGGCGCGCAGCACCGGCAGCCCAGCGGCCAGCGCGGCGTCCCGGGCGGCGACCTTGTCTCCGGTCAGCCGCAGGACCGCCGGGGGCGGTCCGACGAAGGTGACGCCGGCGGTGGCGCACGCATCGGCGAGCACCGCCGACTCCGACAGGAAGCCGTAGCCGGGGTGCAGCGCGTCGGCCTCCGCCTGCTTGGCCACGGTGAGCAGGGCATCGATGTCCAGGTATCCGCGCACCGGGTGCCCGGGGCCACCGATCTCGTAGGCCTCGGACGCCTTTGTCCGGTGCAGCGCGGAAACGTCTTCGGGCGTGTAGACCGCCACCGTGCGCAGGCCCAGTTCCTGAGCGGCTCGGAAAACACGGACGGCGATCTCGCTACGATTTGCAACCAGTACCTTACGCACACGCGCCTCCTCGGACGGGTGCGCATCATTGTGGGGTGTGCAGGCCCTTGCGTGCCAAAGTAACGTCTCAAGGGCCACCTTCGACAGATGGGCATAACGTCGGGACCCATGACGGCCCGTATCGTAGTGTTCGGCGCGACCGGTTACACCGGCCGGCTGGTGACCGCGGAACTCGTGGCTGCCGGGCACCGACCTGTCCTCGCCGGCCGCACGGAGACCAGGGTCCGTGCCCTCGCTGCCGCCTACGACGGCCTGGAGACCGCCGTGGCTGGCGTGGCTGGCGTGGCCGACCGGATGGAGGCTCGGGACGCGGCCGACGGCGCGTCGCTGGCCCGCCTGCTCGGGCTCGGCACCGGGGACGTGCTCGTCTCCACGGTGGGCCCGTTCCGCCGGTTCGGGCGACCGGTCGTGGCGGCGGCGGCCGCGGTCGGCGCGCACTACCTGGACTGTTCCGGGGAGGGCGCGTTCCTGCGGCACGTCTTCACCGAGGTCGGCCCGCGAGCGGCGGCGTCCGGGGCGGCGTTGATCCCCGGCGCCGGCTTCGACTTCGTCCCCGGCAACCTCGCCGGAGCACTGGCCCTGCAGGCGGCCGGCGGCGAAGCCCGCCGCCTCGACGTCGGCTACCTCGTCATGGGCGCTCTCGGGATGAGCAGCGGAACGCGGGCAACCCTGCTGGCCGCGCTGACCGAGCCCGTCATCGTGCTGCGCGGCGGCGTCCTCGTCGAGCGCCCGCTCGCCCGCGAGGTGCGGTCCTTCCGATCGTCCGGCAAGGTCACCGGCGGGTCGGGCTGCCGGCGGGGACACCCGGCTGTGCTGTGGTCGGGAGGGGAGCCGTTCACCCTGCCCCGGCTCGCACCGGCGCTGACCGACGTCGCGACGTACATCGGCGGCGTCGACCGCGGCATCCGCGTGGGGCAGGCACTGTCGTTCCCCCTGTCCGGGCTGCGTCGTTTCCCACCGAGCCGGGCGCTGCTGGCCGCCGCCGCCCGGTCCGCCCTGCGGACGACCGGCCGCGGACCGGACCGGGCGGCGCGTGCCCGCGCCGGGGCGCAGGTGTTCGCGCTCGCCCGGGACGCCACCGGCCGGGAACTCGCCACCGTGCGGCTGGAAGGTCGCGACCCCTACGCCTTCACCGCTCGGATCATGGCATGGATGGCGGGACATCTCGCCGCGGGCACCGTCGCCCGCGCCGGCGCGCTTGGCCCGGTCGACGCCTTCGGCGTCGAGGACCTGGAGCGGGCCGCCGCCGCGGCCGGACTGCGCCGGGTGGGCTGATACCCGGTCAGCACCGCCGGCAGGTCAGTACCGCCAACGGGTCGCCGCGACGACGGCGGCCGGGTCGGCCTCGGCGAACCGGTCGATCTCCGCGCGCCGGACGGCGGCGACCGTGTCGTGCAGCTCCCGTCCCAGGGCGCGGTGCAACACCTCGTCGACCTCGAAGGCGGCGACCGCCTCGCTCAGGCTGGTGGGCAGGCGCCGGATGCCGCGGCGGGCCCGTTCGGCGGGGTCGAGCGAGGCCGGGTCAACGTCCACCGGCTCCGGCAACGTGGCCGCCGCCGCTAGCCCCGCCTGCCCGGCGGCCAGCAGACCGGCCACCAGAAGGTAAGGATTCGCGGCGAGGTCGAAGGATTTCACCTCCAGGTTCGCCGCCTGGCCGACCGCGGCCGGCGGCCCAGGGATCATACGCAACGCGGCCTCCCGGTTCTCCCGACCCCAGCAAGCGTGGACACCCGCCCACGTCGATGGCACCAGTCGCAGGTAGGAGGCAACGCTCGGGGCGCCGAGAGCCATCAGCGCCGGCAGCCGGCCGAGGATCCCGGCGGCGAACGCCTCCCCGGCAGCGGTCAGTCCGAGCGGCCCGTTGCCACCCGCCATGAGGTTGATCCGGCCCGGGCGGGCGGAGCCCCCACCGGTCCGGGCCAGACCACCCGGGTACGGGCCACCCGGGTACGGGCCACCGGAGTTCGCCCCACCCGGGCCTCCGCCCGAGGCCGTGGGCCGGGGCGGGGCCGGCGGCCGGTCGGGAGCGTCGCTCCACAGGCTCAGATGCACGTGGCCGCCGTTGCCCACGTTGTCGACGAGAACCTTGGGGGCGAACGAGACGCGCAGGCCATGGCGCCTGCTGACGCCGCGCACCGTCTCCTTGACCAGCACGCACGTGTCGGCGGCGCCGAGGGGATCCTGCGCGGCGACGGACACCTCGAACTGACCGACCGCGTACTCGGGATGGATCTGCTCGACGACCAGCCCCTCCTCGGTGAGCGCGGTGACCACGTCCCGCAGGTAGTCACCGAGTTCGGCCACCCTGATCGTCCCGTACGCCGGCCCGGAAGCGGCCGGGGCGAACTCGTCGGAACCGGCCGGGGAGACGGCCCATTCGACCTCGAACGCCATCATCGCCGTCAGGCCGTGCTCGGCGAGCAGGGCCGTCTGGAGGCGGACGAGTTCCCGGCCGTCCTGCGGGTGTGGTCGGCCGTCCTGGTCGCGACGGTCGGCGGGGGCCCAGGCCCAGCCGGGCTGGGCGGCGAGGGGTGTCAGCCGGTCCAGGTCGGGATGCAGCCGCAGATCCCCGACGGGACCTCCAGCGTAGCGCCCTGTCGTGATCGAGTCATCGGCACCGAACACGTCGAACACCGGCGACACGCCAACGCCCCACACCGCCGCCGTGCCGAGCCGGCCGATCGGCACCCCCTTCATCCGAGTGATGCCGCTGTTGTCGACGTAGGTCACCGCAACACAGACGACGCCGCGTACCTCCAGGTTCGTCGCCGCATGCCGGGCCGCCGAGGCGAGCCGATCACGCCTACGATCCTCTCCGGCGATGATCCGAGGGGCGAACTCGCCCAACGCAGGCTCGTTCATCCTCACCTTCCCCACGGGTCTCCCCTGTCCCCATGGTCGCGCGTACGCCTGCCGGACGCCGGGCGGGGCGTACGGCAGGGCGGCGCCTCACTCTCCCGCGATGTTACGGAGAGCAACAAAATTCGGCCGGATCGAAGGAGAAGCCAGCTGTTCACAACAAGCGCTCCGAGCGTTGTCCACAGTTGACGCCGACGCAAGAAGAGATGAAAACACGGCAACATCATCGACTTTCGGAACGACTGTCCCCAGGAAGCCAGGAGTAATCCACAAGTTATCCACAGGCCTGCCGTGGACTTGGGGATAACCGAGTGTGTCCAGTACGGTCAGGCATGACCCCACCTTCCAGGGGGGATCATCGATGGGTGGGCCGCCCGGTGGAACCTTTCGTAGATCACGAGCTCGTCGACCATCACTGCCATGGTCTGGTCGGCCGCGATCTGACTCGCCCGGAATTCGAAAGCATGATCACCGAGGCGGAACACCCCGGACCACCGGGGACGACGCTGTTCGACAGCCAGATCGGCTTCGCCCTGCGGCGCTGGTGCGCGCCGGTGCTCGACCTGCCGGCGCATGCCGCGCCGGAAGACTACCTCGAACGCCGGGCGGAGCTTGGCCACGCCGAGGTGCACCGGCGGCTGCTGCGTGCCTGCGGGATCACCACGTTCTGCGTTGACGCCGGATTCCAACCGGAGCCGCTGACCAGCGCCGCGGAGCTGGCCGAGCTCGCCGGCGGACGCGGCGTGGACGTGGTGCGGTTGGAGCGGGTCGCCGAGCAGGCTGCGGTCGACGTCATCACCGGGCAGATCGGCATGACCCACCTCGCCGACACCGTGCGGGCCCGGCTCGAATCCACCCGCCCCACCATGGTCGCGGTGAAGTCGGTCGCGGCCTACCGCGGCGGCCTGGAGCTGCCCGCGCAGCGACCGACCGACCGCGAGGTCGCCGCCGCCGCTCGCGGCTGGATCCACGAGATCCGCGCCGGCGCCCCGATCCGGCTGACCGACCCCACCCTGCATGCCTTCCTCATCTGGTGCGGGGTCGACGCGCGGCTCCCCATCCAGATCCACGTCGGATACGGGGACAGCGACATCGACCTGCGCCGGGGCAACCCACTGCTACTCACCGGCCTGCTGCGGGCGATAGCACCGACCGAGGTCAGTGTGCTGCTGCTGCACTGCTACCCGTTCCACCGGGAGGCCGGCTACCTGGCCCAGGTGTTCCCGAACATCTACCTTGACCTCGGGCTCGCCATCCACAACTGCGGCCGCGGCTCGGCCGGCCTGCTCGCGCAGGCACTCGAACTCGCCCCGTTCGGCAAGTTCCTCTTCTCCACCGACGCCTTCGCGCTCGGCGAGCTGTACCTGCTCGGGGCCGTCCTGTTCCGGCGTGGGCTGTCGGCGTTCCTCGCGGCGGGAGTCGCCGACGACGCCTGGACCGCGGCGGACACCGAGCGGGTCGCCCGGCTCATCTGCGCGGACAACGCCCGCCGCGTCTACAACCTGTACAACCTGCCCTGACCAGCGACCTGCCCTGACCAGCACGGGCGGCTCGGCGGTCAGCCGGCGGCGGCTGGCGGGCAGAGGCAGAACGGGTGACCGACCGGGTCGAGAAGCACCCGCCACCGGTCCCCGCCCGGCTGGAACTCGGCCTGCCTCGCCCCGAGGCCTTCCGCCAGGGCGATGGCGGCCGTCAGGCCGGCGACCCGGAAATCCAGGTGGAACTGCTGCGGGGAGTCCTGGTCCGGCCAGCGCGGCGGCTGGTAGCCCGCCACCCGCTGGAAACCGATCATGATCTCGGTCCCCGGTGGGGTGAGGTATGCCCAGGCCCCCTCGTCGTCGGCACCGGCGACGCCCCAGCCGGTCAACGTGCCGTAGAAGGTCGCGAGCTCCTTCGCGTCCGGACAGTCGAGCATCAGCCCGGCCCAGGTCACCGCCGCGTCACTCGCGAAGCCAGCACTTGCGGACCCAGCCGCCGCACCGGTAGCGGCCGTGTCCCCGGTCCTGTCCACACCCGTCTCCCGAGCCGGGTCCGTTCCCACCATGGCGATCTCCTTCGCGTTCCGGTGTCGATGCGTCGGATCCCATCCTCGAAGCCATACCTGACTTCTCCTGGCAGGTATGGCCCGGGGGGAATCGGGCATGCGTGCCAGCCGGCTCCTCTCCGTCCTGCTGCTGTTGCAGACCCGTGGGCGGCTCACGGCGCGTGAGATCGCCGACGAGCTCGAGGTCTCCGTGCGGACGGTCTACCGGGATCTGGAGTCCCTCGCCGAGGCCGGGGTTCCGGTGCTGGCAGACCGCGGTGCCACCGGCGGGTACCGGCTGCTCGACGGCTTCCGCACCCGGCTGACCGGGTTGACCTCCGGCGAGGCCGACTCCCTGTTCCTCGCCGGCATGCCGGCGGCCGCCGGCGAGCTTGGGCTCGGCACGATGCTCGCGGCGGCGGAACTGAAGCTGATGGCGGCGCTGCCCGAGCAGCTGCGCGAACGGGCCGGCCGGGTGCGGGAGCGCTTCCATCTCGACGCGCCCGGCTGGTTTCGGGCCACCGAGGACACGCCGCTGCTGACCGAGGTGGCAGCGGCGGTGTGGGAGCAGCGCCGCGTCCGGGTCGCCTACCGGCGTTGGCGGCCCCCCGCGAGATCATCCGGCACCTCGAACCGCTCGGCGTGGTCCTCAAAGGCGGCACCTGGTACCTGGTCGCCAACGTCGCACACGGCACCCAGGGCGTAGGCCTGGCCGAGGACGCTGGCAGCACCCGAGACCCTGACGGCACCCGAGCCGCAGGCGCCACCGAGAGTGCGGACGGCAGCGGAGGCACGGAACCGGCGGACGGGCCGGCCACTCTGCCCCGGGTGTACCGGGTCGCGAAGATCCTCAGCCTTGAGACGACCACCGAGACGTTCGAACGGCCGCATGGCTTCGACCTCGGTGCCTACTGGGCCGGCTGGACGGCCCGCTACGAATCCGAGGTCTACCGGGCGCGGGCGACCGTGCGGCTTTCCCCGACCGGCGTGACGATGGCCCCCTTCCGGCTCCCCCCGGCGGTCGCCCGCGCCGTCCGGGAGACGGCGAGCGCACCGGAGGAGGACGGCTGGGTACGCGCGGTCGTGCCGATCGAGTCCGTCCGGCACGCCGAGCGCGAGCTGCTCGTACTCGGCCCGGATCTGGAGGTGCTCCACCCCCCGGAGCTACGCGAGGCGATGACGCGCGCCGTGGGCGCGCTCGCCGCGCTATACGGCGCACCGGCGCCGGGCAACGACGGAAGTCGCAGGCCCGTCGCCGGGAACCACAATCTGCCGGTACCCTGACTGCCGGTACCCTGACTGCCAGTACCCTGAAGCCTCCGGACGCCGCGTGGCGCCTCGGCGCTTCGCCTGAATCACTGGGATGACGCCGGTACCAGGCTGCCAACCTTCACGGACGGTGGATGTCCACGCCCCTTACTCAGCGAGGGTCCACCCGTTCTTACACTCTGTACGCGACAGCAGGCTCTCCAGATAGGCGCGGGCCTGTTCCCTGGCCGTATCAGTACTGAAGACCGATGCGCCGGAAAGAGACCACATAGAGATCACTACGGCTGTGGTACTACGGCACACGAAGATGATGTCCGTTACCGGCTCCACGATGCCGCCTCCGGCACCGGCACCGGCAGCAGGAACCGGAAGACCGTGCCGGCGCCGACGGCACTGGACACCTCGACCCGGCCGCCGTGGGCGGCAGCGGTCGCCGCGACGATGGACAGCCCCAACCCGTTGCCACCATGCCCCCGGGCCCGGCTGTCCGCGGCCCGGTAGAAGCGGTCGAACACGTGCTCGGCGACCTCCGGTGGCATGCCCGGCCCGTGGTCGATGACGTGAAGCTCCGCGCCCCCGGGGGTCCCGGGACCGGCGGGGCCAGTCGGCGCAGCGTCCGCCGGCAGCGCCTGCAGCCGCACCTCGATCGGCGTCTCGGGCGGGGTGTGGACGCGGGCGTTGGTCAGGAGGTTGCCGGCGAGCTGGCGCAGCGCGTTCTCGTCGCCGAGGACGACGCAGCTCGCCGGGAGCTCGGCGCTCACCGGGCGCTCGGGGGCCGCGACCCGCAGGTCGGCGACGGCGTCGCGGACGAGCCCGGCGAGGTCGATCTCGGCCCGCCGCATCGGTCGCTGCTCGTCGAGGTGGGCCAGGTACAGCAGGTCGTCGACAAGGGTGCTCATTCGGGCGGCCTCCTCCTGGACCCGGCGTAGCGCGTCATCCGCGTCGACCGCCGTCACCATTCCGCCGCGCAGCAGATCGGCGTAGCCGCGGATCGAGGTCAACGGCGTCCGCAGCTCGTGGGAGGCGTCGGCGGCGAAGCGGCGGAGCTGCTCCTGGGATGCGACCCGGGCGGCGAACGCGGCCTGGATCTGGCCGAGCATCGTGTTGAGGGCCGTGGCGAGCTGACCGGTCTCCGAACGGGCCGACCCCGCCGGCACCCGCCGGTCGAGATCCCCCCCCCCGGCGATCGCCGACGCGGTGGAGATCATCTGACGCAGTGGACGCAGGCCACGGGTCAGCCACACCCAGGCGAGCACGGCGATCGCGGCAAGCACCGTGAGACCCACCGCAACTTCGATCATCACCAGTCGGTGGACCGTCTCCGTGACCGGCTTCAGCGGCAGCGCGACGAGGACCCGCGGCCCGCGCGGACTGTCCCGGACGACCGCTCGGTACCGCTCCCGGTCGGCGATGACGGTGAACGGTGCGGCACCCCGGTCCCCGGCGGCGTCCAGCAGGGGCGTGGCCGGCGGCGTGGGAGTCACCGAACCCACGATGCGCAGCATCGTCCCGTCCGTCCGCCGGATCTCCACCAGGTAGTCGGTCGGCGCCACGGCCCGCTCCACCCCGGCCCAGCGCCTCCCACCGGGACAGATAGACAGCGGCCGGCAGGCCGCCCAGCACCCGCGCGCGGGTGAGCTGCTGGTCGATCCGGTCGTCCAGGTAGGCACGCAGCGCGAACACGCTCGCCCCACCCACGATTACCAGTCCCAGTGCGGTCAGCGCGATCAGGCCGGACATCAGCTTCAGGCGGAGCGTCACCGGTTGGACCCCGCCACCGGAAGGCGCAGCACGTAGCCAAAACCGCGCTGGGTGTGGATGAGGGACGGGCCGTGCCGGCCGAGCTTGCGCCGCAGGTAGCTGACGTACTGGTCCACGATGGTCGACTCGCCCGCGTAGTCGTAGCTCCACACCGCGTCGAGGATCTGGGTCCTGGACAGCACCCGGTTAGGGTTGGTCAGGAAGTACCGCAGCAGGGAGAACTCCGTCGGCGACAGCTCGATCGGCTCCCCGGCGCGGCGGACGAGATGGGCGTCCGGGTCGAGTTCCACGTCGGCGAACCGCAGCGGGGACGGCGGCGCGGGTGCCGGTTCGGCCGGCGGAGGTGACGTCCGGCGCAGCACGGCCCGGACCCGGGCGACGAGCTCGTCGACGGCGAACGGCTTGGTGACGTAGTCGTCGCCGCCGTAGGTGAGGCCGGCGATCTTGTCCCGGTGAGCGTTGCGCGCGCTCAGGTAGACGACGGGTACCGGGTGCCCGTCCGCGCGCAACCTCCGGCAGATCTCGAAGCCGTCGATGTCGGGCAGCATCACATCAAGGATCATCAGATCCGGCCGGGCCGCGACGGCCAACCCAAGCGCCGCCCGACCGGTGGTCGCGGTCAGGACGTCGAAACCGTGGAAACGTAACGCCATCCGCAGCAGATCGACGATGTTCGGCTCATCGTCGACGACCAGCACACGCGGGGCAGTGGACATGTCCGGCTCCCTGGAGGCGACCTCGATGTGGCGGGTGGACGGCGATGTGGACGGCGATGCCAGCATCGTCCGCATCGAGTTCATCCGAGCACCATGAGAGTTCGGTGTGAGCCGGATGCCGACCGGGCGCGCCGGGACTGTCCGCCCGGGCCTGGCGAGGAGGCCCGGTCCCGCAGCGGGCACTGCCTCGGCGGAACAGTTCCACGCTCGGTAATCCACACCCGTGGGACATGGTTAACACATGATCCCTCTGGAACAGTTCCCCAATGAAATCACTCACGGACATCGACCTGATACGCGATCTGGAGCCCGTCGCCGAGGCCAACCTGAACCGGCATCTCGGCGTCGCTGCCGAATGGATGCCGCACGAGTACGTGCCCTGGGGCGAGGGCCGCGACTTCGACAGCCTCCCCTGGGAGCCCGGGCAGTCGAAGCTTTCGCAGATCGCGCAGATCGCGTTCGAGGTCAACCTGCTGACCGAGGACAACCTGCCCAGCTACCACCGAGAGATCGCGGACGCGTTCGGCCAGGACGGCGCCTGGGGAAGCTGGGTGCACCGGTGGACCGCCGAAGAGGGGCGCCACTCCATAGCGATGCGCGACTACCTCCTGGTCACCCGGGCGGTGGACCCGATCGCCCTCGAACGCAACCGCATGTACCAGATGGGCAAGGGCTACGACAGCCGGAACAAGTCCCCGCTGGAGGCAACGGTGTACGTCTCCTTCCAGGAACTGGCGACCCGGGTGAGCCACCGCAACACCGGCCGTTTCTGCGGGGAACCGATCGCCGAGAAGCTGCTCACGCGGGTGGCGACGGACGAGAACCTGCACATGATCTTCTATCGGAACGTGATCGCGGGGGCGCTGGAGCTCGACCCCTCGCGTACCGTGGTGGCCATCCGCGACGAGCTCGTCAACTTCCAGATGCCCGGCACCGGCATCCGTGACTTCGGCCGCAAGGCGATCCAGATCGCCCGGGCCGGCATCTACAACCTGCGCATCCACCACGACGACGTGGTGTTGCCGGTCCTGCGTCACTGGCGGTTCTTCGACCTGGAGGGCCTGAATGGCGAGGCTGAGAAGGCCCGCGAGGAGGTCTCCGCCTTCGTCACCGGGCTCGACGCCCTCGCGACGCAGCAGGAAGCGAAGCTGGCGCGGACCACGGAACGTGCCACCCGGCGAGCCAAGGCGCTGGCCTCGGCCTAACGCATAACCCAGAAACCCGGGAAACCCGGGAAACCCGGGATGGTCTCACTGTCCGTAGCGTCCCTACCGGGTGGCGAGGTGTTCGCAGATCGTGTCGACACCAGTCTCCCGGTCCACCACCAGCCACGGGGAGACCCAACTCCGGGCCGCCAGCTCCTTGTACATCCGCGCGCACCGCTCCTGCAGCCCGTCGTCGGATTCGAAGGTGTCCAGCGCCCGCCCCCGGTCGGCCCCGGCGCGGGCGAGCGTACCCGCCCGCGCCGTCCCCACCGGGATCCGCAGCAGGACCTGGAGATCGGGCACCGGCAGCGCGAGCGCGCCGAGTTCCAGCTCGGCGATCCAGGCGGGAAAGCTCTCCCGCTCGGTGGCCGGCAGCCGCGCCGCGCCGTACGCC
>NZ_CDWWXB010000035.1:18594-24539 GCF_977971855.1 Frankia sp. CoWAU3
GCGTTCGACGCCACGTAACGATCGATGATCACCAGATCGTGCGTACGGACGAGGGCGTCGAGTTCGGGACGGGAGTTGGCCCGGTCGAGCGCGAACATCATCGCGCTCGCCCGGGGGGAGGCCGCGAGCGGCGCAAGCCGCGGATCGCCGGCCAGCAGGCCGCGCACCGCCGGGCCGAGGGGCTCAGTCGCATAGCGGGGATAGGCGAGCGTCGCGACGCTGCGGCCGGCGGCGGTGAGGCGGACGACCAGCCGCCCGGTCAGCGTGTTCTTGCCCGCGCCGTCGACGCCTTCGATCGCGAGAATCATCCGCCTGGCACCTCCCCGCCACCGGCCGTCGTGAGCCCTCGGGCCGCGACGGCCACCCTCAGGCCGCAGCGTAACCGTAACAAGGACACAATCCGTAACAAGGGCATCGCAAGGACACGTCGAAACCGGTCGACCACCGGCCGGACGCTTCCTCCTCCCGGCTGCGTCCCGGCTCCCGGCTGCGTCCCGGCCCGTACGCCGGATACGTCCAGTGGCGGATGTCGGCACGACGGCGGCTCGCTACCGTCGGAGAGATGGTAGAGGCCAGGCGCGGCATCTTCCCGGTGATCGGTGACGTCCTGTTCACCGCGTTCACCGCGGCGGCGTTGCTCCGCGGTTCCGGGGAGGTTGGTGCCGACCAGGTGCCCCCCTCCCGGCCGTTGGATGCCTTCGCCTACGTGCTGCTCGCTCTGCTGGCCGCAGCCATCCCCCTGCGCCGCCGGGCTCCGTTGGCCATGCTGATGGCCACGAGCCTGCTCCTCGGCGGCTACCTCGGCACCGGCTACCCGCACGGCCCCGCGTTCTTTCCCGTGATCGTGTCCGGGCTCGCGGTCGGGCTACGCCACGACCAGCGGACGACGAGCCGAGCCCTGGGGGTCTGCGTTCTGCTGATCTTCCTCGGCTCGGTCGTCGCGCTCCTGCGGGGATACGCCGACGGCGGCTGGAAGTTCGGCATCGCGATGATCGGGACGGTCGCGTCCTGCACCGTCCCCGCCTTCGTGGGCGCCTTGATCAGACTCAACCGCATCGCCTCTGCGCAGGCCAAGGAGGAGGCGACCCGCCACCGGATCGAACAGGAACGGCTGCGGATGGCTCGCGAGGTCCACGACGTCGTGGGCCACAGTCTGTCCATTATCTCCCTGCAGGCCGCGGTGGCGCTGCATGTGCTGGACCGGCGTCCCGAGCAGGCCCAGGTGGCCCTGGAGGCCATCCGCCGGACGAGCGTCGACGCGCTGGACGAGCTGGACGAGCTGCGGGCCACCCTGGCGTTCACCCGGGCCGGCCGGCGGGCGGACCCGGTGCTGCGTCACATTGCGTACGACGATGCCGCCGCTGGACGGACGACGTGAGGGGGCGGCCACACCAGTCTGATTCCCATGATGACAACCACTGGCGGGCCCGGTTCGCCATCACCCTCGAATACAGCCAGGGGACGCTGCGAACCCTGTTCCTACGGGAGCCCCGGCGGCTGGGTTGGCTCGCCGGACGCACGGCGGTCATGCTCGCCCTGGTGGCGGTGGCGGTGGCGCTCGTCGCCGCGCTGGTGGTCAGCATCGTCGTCGGGCTGGCCGTCGCCGGGATCCGGGACATTGACACGTCGGCATGGTGGAGCGCCGACGCGCTCGGGGAGGCGGCGTCGAGCTACCTGAACGCGCTGGTGGCCGCCGTTTTCTTCGGACTCGCCGGGACCGTGCTCGGGCTGGTCCTGCGGTCGACGGCGCTCACCCTCGCCGTCGGGATCGCGTGGACGTTTCCGATCGAGCACATCGTCCAGGAGTCCTGGAGCGGAGCGGGCCGGGTCTTTCCCGGACTGGTCTTCAACGCGATCGGCCAGGGAGGTACCGCCGATGCCGGCTACGGGTCGGTGCTGCTGGTCGGAGGTCTGTATGCCGCCGGTGCGGCGGTGGTCGGGGCGGTGAGCCTGGCCCGCCGGGACGTCACGGCCTGACAGCACGAATCTGCCAAAGGCAGACGAATGACGGACTGATGGCGGACGGATCGCCTATCATCACCGCTGATGGCGCCCGGCCGACGACGGGGAATGGCGGTTCGCATGGTGCCTTCCGATCGGAACCGCGGCGACGTCGTCAAGCGGATCGGACGTTGACCCCGCTCAACCGGCTGGTTCGCGAACTCGGTGGCGTCGACGCCTACGCCGTGCTCGGGGTGGCGCGCACCGCCGAGCGGGCGGAGATCCGCCGGACGTACCGGGCCCGCGTCCGGGCCCATCATCCGGATAATCCCGCCAGCCGGGACGCACAGTCCATGCGCACGATGCAGCTCCTCACCGTGTCCCACGAAATCCTCGACAGGTGGCGGGACGAGTACGACGCCCGCCTCACCGGGTCGCCCTCGTCCCCGACACCGGACGCGGGCGGCCCGGGATCGACGAACCACACCGGCCGGACGAATACCGGCGCCCGCACGAACGCCGGTTGCCGGACGGACACCGGTGCCCGCTGGGATCCCTGGACCGCGGCCAACACCGGCCCGCGGTCGGGCTCACGCATCAGCGACCCGTCATCCCGCACCACCGGCACCACCGGCACCACCGGCACCACCCAGCGTCGCCCGAGGACCGATCGGCCCCGCAGCCGCTGGGACGAGGAGCTCCGCCCGCCTCCGACCGGACCGTTGCGGTGGAACACGAACAACGTGGGGCGGCCTGGGCCAGGGGACACCGGCGGCCACTACTACTCGAGCGGACATCACTACTCGACCGGCTACCCGCGGAATCGACACAACGACACCGGCCCCCATCCGGGCTGGCCCGGAACACAGGCCCACCGACCCGCCGAACCCCACCAGACGCTCCGGCGGCACACGCAGACACCACGGCACGCGCGGACGCGGCAGCGGCCGGGGACCGAGGCGACGCCAAAGGTCGGCAATTACCTGGCTCTCGCGATCCTGACGACATTCCTGTGCGCACCGCTCGGCGTGATGGGGATCATCAACTCCTCGCGCGCGTCGAATCGACTCCTTGCCCACGACGTCGCCGGGGCGCGCCGGGCATCGCGTCGCAGCCTGGCCTGGTGCCTGGCCGGACTCGTGTTCGGCCTCCTCTTCCTCGCGTCTCTCTCGGTAATGGCGGGGCTCTGCGGCGGGAGCTCCATCGGCTGACGAGCCGACGAGCGAGCCAAGCCGACGGCCGTTACGACGAGAGCCTGACTCTCGGTCAGGCCACGCTCCTTCAGATGCGAGCGGGTGGGAGCGTCGAATACGACGTGCTGGAATCGGTCTCGAAGCCGCCGGCCAAGCCGATGACGAGGATGACCAGGAACACCACGATGATCGAGATGGCCGAGATGATGCACCACATCCTGGCCTTCTTGGAGGCGTCCAGCGCGCCGTTGATGTCGCCGATCTGCTGGCGGCTCTGCACCTTGGTGGCATAGACGATTGCCACCACACCGGCGGGCAGACAGCACAGCAGGGTGACCACGATCGACTGCCACAGGTAGGTCGGGATCGACTGGTTGTAGGGCGGAGGTGGGCCGAACCCACCCGGGCCGCCGTATCCCAGCGGGGCACCGTAGCCCTGCGGCGCGCCGTACCCACCGGGCGGGGGTCCATAGCCGGGCGGTGGAGGGCCGTAGCCGCCCTGGCCGTAGCCGCCCTGGTCATAACCCCCTTGGCCGTGACCGTCGGCGGGAGGGTACTCGGGTGGCTGGGACATTGGGTGCTCTCCTGTTGTCGTCGTGGCGGGCGAGCCGGTGAACGGCCCCGCCACCGCGCCTGGCCGCATAACCCCCGGGACGCTCGACCAGGCACCGCCGACACTCCAGCGACGCGTGATCCCCGACCCGTGCGCGGGATCCGTGACGCGAGGTGGGCGGACCACCAGGCACATCCCAGGCTCCGCGCGCACATTGTGGCACAGCCAGCGTGTCGACCAACCGGCGTGCCGACCAGCCGGGCTCCACGCCACCCGAGAGCCCCACCGCCCGAAACCCCCGAGTTCCGACAAGTCGGCCTAGCACGTCGGTGTAGTGTCTTGTCCGAACTATCTAGACACGGCAGCCGGCGTCGAGGGGGCGACCGGAGGTCGGTCCGGTCCGTCTCAGGCTGCTGTGCGACATGGAGGTCATCCGCTTCGGTGCCGAAGCCGGGACCCGGGGGGGCCTGACGACACTGCCACGCACGGAGGGATACCCGCGGTGAAGCACCGAGCGGAGGGCAATCCCAGCCCGCCGAGAGTCCGATCCGGTTCCCGGCGTGGGCGCCGCCGTCCGCGTCACCCTGCCTGGATCGCGTCGCTGGGCGTGATGGCTCTGATCGCTGCCGTAGTCGGGTGGACCCTTGTCCCCGAACGCGACACCGGGGGCGAGGGCTCGGCGACAGTCGAGGCCACCGCCATCCAGCACGGGAAGCCCCGACACGGCGATGACCCCCAGGTACACCCCAGCGTCTCGGCGGGCACGACCGGCGGAAACTCCCGCGCGACCGTCGGCTCGCCGTCGCCCGCCCCGGTGCCCGCAGGCGCCCCGGCCGGTACGGCCCCGCGGACCGCCGCCAAGCCGACGACCCCCGGCGCCGCGGCCCGGGTCACGAAGCCCGCGGTACAAGTGCCCGTCATCCCCGTCGGTGGTGGGGGCGGTTCGGTGCCCGGCGGCATGAGCGGCGTCGCCGCGGGGACGATGACGCAGGTACGGGCCTGGGAGAGCTTCCGCGGCTCGCCGGTCAACGTCGTGCTCACCTTCACCGACAGGTCGAGCTGGCAGACCATGACGAACCCGTGGCTCGGCTCGGGCCCGGAGAAGTTCTCGACCTTCGCCGGCACCTGGGTCATCTCGCAGTCCTTCTACCCCACGGGCGGTGGGGACATGAACTCCTGCGCGAGCGGCGCCTACAACGGCCACTGGGCGGACTTCGGCCGGTGGCTGGTGGCGAAGGGCCGCCCGGCGAGCGTCATCCGGCTCGCCTGGGAGTTCAACGGCGACTGGTTCCCGTGGTCGGTCTCCAAGACCAACCCCACCACCTGGGTGAACTGCTTCCGCCAGGTTGTCAGCGCGATCCGCTCGACGGATCCGCAGGCCCGCATCGACTGGGCGCTGAATGCGCACAGCAGCGGAGCCTGGGCCGTCTACCCCGGTGACCAGTACGTCGACATCATCGGCATCGACAGCTACGACCAATGGCCGGCGAGCACGGACGACGCTGCCTTCGCCAGCCAGTGTCACGCCGAAGCCGGGCTCTGCTCGACGATCGCGTTCGCCCGCCAGCACGGCAAGCAGTTCTCGGTCCCGGAATGGGGACTCGTCGGGAAGAGTGATACCGGGGCGGGCCGCGCCGGCGAGGCCGGCGGCGACAACCCGGTGTACATCCGCAACATGTACCAGACGTTCGCTGCGAACCGCGACATCCTCGCCTACGAGACGTACTTCAGCGATTCGTCACCCGGGAACGTGCACTCCTCCCTGGTGAACCCGGCAGAGCATCCCGCTGGCGCGGCCACCTACGCCTCGCTCTGGTAACGCCCCGCCCCGATAGCGGCACGGCTCCGACCGGATCGCACCCGGATCGCAGCCGCCGGGAGCTAGGGACCGGTGGGAGCCGCGCGGAACCGCTCGATGTCGGCGTCGGAACCGCGCAGCTCGACCCGGGCGACCTGGCCCCGCCCGAACGCGTACAGCACGATCTCCTCAGGTGGCCCGACGATCTCCACCACCGGCTCGCCGCCGTGCAAGGCGCGCCGGCCAGGAGCGTCCGTACGCTCCGCCACGACACCCAGGCCGGCTCGCCGGAACCCGGCGAACCCGATCAGCAGCAGAGCGGTCCACATCGCGTCACGGCTTCTGGTGTCAAGCTCGCGAGGCTCCCAGCCAGGGGCGGCGCGGCGGATGTCCTCGGCGTGCACGAAGAACTCGACCAGGTTCATGGCATCGTCGATCAGGCCGATGCGGGTCGGCTGCC
>NZ_CDWWXB010000036.1:0-2307 GCF_977971855.1 Frankia sp. CoWAU3
GACCTGAACGGGAAACCGGGAGGGGACAAGAGCATGGCGGGAAAGCGCGGGGTGCCGTGAAGGCGCCGAAGGCACGGCCGTGCAAGGCCCGCGTGATACGGCGAAGGCCATACTGCTTGAAGCCCAGTCTCCAGCGGTGCAAACGTCACACCTCCCGACACGGCGTCTGTCGTCGGGGCCGCCGGCATAGGAGTGATTCCGACTTTCGTCGCTCTGAACCCTTCCGGCCGGTGGGCGACGGGCAGCGAGCTCGTTCAAGGGGACGGACCGGGACGCCTACGTCACGCTCGATACGTCTGGCGCATGAGGAATTCGGGATGGCCTACGGGGCGCGAGCCCTAGGGCTACGGAGGGTCCGTAGTAGTCGCGGGAGTCACGCCCTGCCTCGGAGGACGGGAGAGCCGTCTACATGGGCGAAGGGACCCAGGTGCTTGGATCGACAAGGACGGTGAGGTACGCGAGATGCGGGATGCCGCAACCGTGCTGGAGATCATTCGTGAACGCGGCAGGAGAGGGCTGCCGTTGGAAAGGGTCTACCGGTGTCTGTTCAATCCGGACCTGTTCCTGCTCGCCTATGGGAAGATCTACCGCAACAAGGGGGCTATGACCGCCGGGGCCACCGGCGAGACTGTGGATGGCATGAGCCTCGGTAAGATCGAGGCCATTATCGATGGCGCTCCGGGCGGAGCGTTACCGATGGACCCCAGTTCGGCGCACCTACATCGAGAAGAAGAACTCGGTCCGGTGCTACCCGACCTGTTATGCCGGGTAGCACCGGCTACCCGGTGGAGCGGGCGACGGGAATCGAACCCGCGTTGCAAGCTTGGGAAGCTCGTGTTCTGCCTCTGAACTACGCCCGCGTAGCGCATTCGCATCGTACCGGACGGACCAGGTCGGGTGGGGCCCCGGGCCGTCCGGCGCGTCCGGAGTCAGCCGTCGATGCTGTTGACGGAACCGCTAGGGCCGGTAGGACCGATACGGCCGCCGGTCCCGGGCAGGCGCAGGAAGCGCAGCGACTCCCGGCCCGGGGGCTGCTTCGGCCGTTCCAGGACGGGCGTCGGCGGGACCTCCATGCTGACCGGCTGGCCAGGAACCACCCGGACGGTCTTGCCGTGGTGCAGCAACGTCATCGCCGGCCCCACGGGGACGGTGTAGACAGCCATCGAGTCGGAGACCTCCACCCGCAGGTGCCGCCCACGGACACAGAGCCCGAAGGCCAGCCTGCTCAGTCCCTCGGGCAACCGCGGCGCGAACGAGATCACCTCACCGCCGTCACGCAGCCCACCGAAGCCCTCGACGAGGGCGATCCAGCTTCCCGCGAGGGAGGCCATGTGCAGCCCATCTCCGGTGTTGTGCTCGATGTCATGCAGATCCATCAGGGCGGCTTCGCGCAGATAGTCATAGGCGAGCGACAGGTGCCCACACTCAGCGGCCAGCACCGCCTGGGAGCATGCCGACAGTGACGAGTCCCGAACCGTCAGAGCTTCGTAGTAGGCGAAGTTGCGGATCTTCTCGTCCATCGTGAAGGCGTCACCCCGGCGCTGCATCGCCAGGACCAGGTCCGCCTGCTTGACGACCTGCTTGCGGTAGAGGTCGAAGTACGGGAAGTGCAGCAGCAGAGGGTACTGCTCGGGCGCGGTGTTCGCGAAGTCCCAGACCTGGTGTTCGGTGAATCCCTCGGACTGCGGATGGACGCCGAGATGGGGGTCGTAGGGGATGAACATGTTCTCGGCCGCGTCCCGCCAGGACGCCGTGACCTCGGCGTCCACGCCCAGCTCGGCGGCCCGGTCGGGATGGCGGCGGGCGGCGTCCGCCGCGGCCACAAGGTTCCGCTGCGCCATCAGGTTCGTGTAGACGTTGTTGTCGGCGATGGCCGAGTACTCGTCCGGGCCCGTGACACCGTCGATCCGGAAGCGGCCGTCGAGGTCGTGATGTCCCAGCGACCGCCACAGCCGGGCGGTCTCGATCAGGATCTCCAGCCCCACCGTGCGCTCGAACCGCTCGTCCCCGGTGATGGTGACGTAGCGGGCGACCGCGTCGGCGATGTCGGCGTTGACGTGGAAGGCGGCCGTCCCGGCTGGCCAGTATCCGGAGCACTCCTCTCCGTGGATGGTACGCCAGGGGAAGACGGCGCCCTTCAGATTGAGCAGATCGGCTCGTTCCCTGGCCAGCGGCAGAGTCGCGTACCGCCAGCGCAGCGCGTCGGCGGCCGCGTCGGGCGCGGTGTACGTCAGGACGGGGAGCACGTACGACTCGGAGTCCCAGAAGGCGTGCCCGTCGTAGCCGGGGCCGGTCAGGCCCTTGGCC
>NZ_CDWWXB010000036.1:2729-8770 GCF_977971855.1 Frankia sp. CoWAU3
ACACGGATCTCGCTGCGGTGGGTGATGTGGACGAGCTCAACCATCGTGCCGCTCGCCCGATGGCGCTCGGATCGCAGCGGCGACTCCAGCGCGGACGCGGCCCGCGGGTCACCGTGCCAGGCCGGCAGCTGCTCGTTGGCCACCAGCTCCGACTGGATGACGACCCGCGCCGGGTCGCCCACCGGCTCGATCTCGTAGTACACGGCCGCGATGGAACGCTGCGAGAACGACACCAGCCGCTCGGAGTGCACCCGGATGGTCTGCCCCGCCGGCGAGACCCATTCCGCGTCCCGCCGGAGCACGCCCTCCCGGAAGTCGATCGCCCGCTGATGCGACCGCAGATCGCCATAGCGGATGTCAAACGGCTCGTCGTCGACAAGTAGACGGATCACCTTGCCGTTGGTGACGTTGATGACCGTCTGGCCGGACTCGGGATATCCGTAGCCGGCCTCGGCATAGGGCAGGGGCCGCAGCTCGTGGACCGAGTTCAGGTAGGTGCCCGGCAGGCCGTGCGGATCGCCCTCGTCGAGGTTTCCCCGGAGCCCGATATGGCCGTTGGACAGGGCGAACAATGACTCGGACCGGCCCAGATCGGAGATGTCGAGACCGGACTCCTGGATGGACCACGGCTCGATCAGATAGGACGCTTTGTCGATCATGCGGGGCCGGGCCCGGAGCCGTGGCCGAGCAGATCCGCCAGGTCGTTCACCACGATGTCGGCCCCGTGGGCGCGCAACGCGGCGGCGTGCCCCACCCGGTCGATCCCCACGACCCGGCCGAACCCGCCGGCCCGCCCCGCCTCGACGCCGGCCAGGGCGTCCTCGAACACCGCCGCCCGCCGCGGCGGCACCCCGAGCAGCCGGGCGCCGGCGAGGAAGGTGTCGGGCGCGGGCTTTCCGGCGAGGTGGTCACGGGCGGCGACGAGGCCGTCCACCGCTCCGTCAACGAGGGCGTCAAGCCCAGTCGCCTTCAACACCTCGGCGCAGTTGGCGCTGGAGGAAACGACCACGCGGGGGATCCCCCGCGTGGCCAGTTCCCGCAGATACGTCACCGAGCCGGGATAGATGTCCACGCTGTCCCTCCGAATCCGTTCCAGCAGGAGGAAGTTCTTCCGGTTGGACAGCCCATGCACGGTGAGCGCGGACGGCGGGTCGTCCGGTGTTCCGTCGGGAAGCCTGATGTGACGGGCGTCGAGAAAGGCTCGCACACCGTCGGTCCTGGGCCGGCCGTCAACGTACTCGGCATAGTCATGCTCGAGGTCGAAGGGGACGAACGGCTCTCCCGACCGCTTGGCCCAGTTCTCCAGGAAATCGTCGAACATCTCTTTCCACGCGGCCGCGTGGATCGTCGCGGTGTTCGTCAGCACGCCATCCAGGTCGAACAGACATGCCTCGATGTGATCGGGTAGCCCGAGCATCCGTCCCGCCTGTCCCTTCCGCCCCAGCCTTCCCCGGGGGCACCCGTCCGACCGGGTATTCATCGACCGGCCACGTGCCTCCTACCCGGGTCACGCTCCGTCTCACTCTTCCACGCGGCCCCATCCTCCTCCGGGTGGACGGTGAAGATCGACCGCTCATGCTCTAACGTCCGGGACGTGCTGTTGTCCGACCGGGACATCCGGACCGAGATCGCCACGGGCCGGATCCGTCTCGACCCCCACGACCCTGGCCTCATCCAGCCGTCCAGCATCGATCTACGGCTGGACCGCTGGTTCCGGGTCTTCGCCAACCACCGGTACAGCCACATTGATCCCTCTCTTGAGCAGGAGGATCTCACCGAGCTCATCGCCCCGGAGGGCGACGAGCCGTTCGTCCTGCATCCGGGCGAGTTCGTCCTCGGCTCGACGCTGGAGATCGTCACCCTGCCCGACGATCTCGCCGGCCGGCTGGAAGGGAAGTCGAGTCTCGGCCGGCTCGGGCTGCTCACGCACTCGACGGCGGGCTTCATCGACCCCGGCTTCTCCGGGCACGTCACGCTGGAACTGTCGAACGTGGCGACGCTGCCGATCAAACTCTGGCCCGGCATGAAGATCGGCCAGCTCTGCCTGTTCCGGCTGTCCTCGCCGGCCGAGCACTCGTACGGCTCGACCATCTACGGTTCGCGCTACCAGGGTCAGCGCGGCCCGACCCCGTCGAGGGCCTACCGAGACTTCACCCGCGCACCGGTCCCGAACGGGGAGATCCCCCCAGGCTGACTTCCTTGTCTTTCAGCTTCCTTGCCTTTCCAGAAGATTTTATGTCCGATTTATCCCTCTGGAAAGGCAAGAGCGCAATTTAGCCGACAGGCTCGGCGGACTCCTCGGTCGGAGCCGCTGGCGCCGACGGCGCCAGCGAACGGGCCAGGAGCTGGGAGACGTCGAGTACCTCGACACCGTCCTTCGCCTCGCCGCTCAGCTTCTTCTCGGTGACGGCATCGGTGAGCATCACGATGCAGAACGGGCAGGCGGTGGACACGACGTCCGGGTCGAGGCCGAGGGCCTCCTCCGTCCGGTCCACATTGACCCGCTTACCGATCTTCTCCTCCATCCACATCCGCGCGCCGCCGGCACCGCAGCAGAAGCCACGGTCCTTGCAGCGGTGCATCTCCTGGCCCCGGATGCCCGGAATCGCCGCCAGGATCTCCCGCGGCGGGGTGTAGACCTTGTTGTGCCGCCCGAGGAAGCAGGGGTCGTGGTAGGTGACCGACGACTCCACCCGGGTCACCGGCACCAGCTTGCGCTCCCCGACCAGTTTGCCGAGCAGCTGGGTGTGGTGGACGACCTCGTACTGACCGCCGAGGGCCGAGTATTCCCGGGCGAGGCTGTTGAAGCAGTGCGGGCAGGTGGCAACGATCTTCTTGACGCCCGTGGCGTTCAGCAGCTCGATGTTCGCCTTGGCCATCTCCTGGTACAGGTACTCGTTGCCGAGCCGGCGCGCCGGGTCCCCGGTGCAGGACTCGTTCGTACCGAGGATCGCGAACTCGACCCCGGCAGTGTGCAGGAGCTCCGCGAAGGCCCGCGCGACCTTTTTGGCGCGGTCCTCGATCGCCCCGGCGCAGCCGACCCAGTACAGGTACTCGACGTCGTCGGGGATCTGCTCACCGTCGCCGAGGACACGCACCTCGAAGGGCAGGCCCTCGGTCCACTCGGTGCGGGTCCGCGGCGAGACGCCCCACGGGTTGCCGTTGTTCTCAAGGTTGCGCAGCATGACGCCGGCCTCGGACGGGAACGCCGACTCGATCATCACCTGGTAGCGACGCATGTCGACGATGTGGTCGACATGCTCGATGTCCACCGGACACTGTTCGACGCACGCGCCGCAGTTGGTGCACGACCACAGGACGTCGGGATCGATGACCCCGCCCTCCTCCTCGGTGCCGACCAGCGGCCGGTCGACCTGCGGCTGACCGGGCTGCGGCACCCGGCCGAAGCCGGACTCGGGCACGTGGTGCACGGTGTGGGAGTCGGAGGCGTCCTCGGCGATCCCGGTGACCGCCTTCGGCGCCTCCTCACCCTCCGCCGCGCCTTCGGTGGACAGCAGGTAGGGCGCCTTGGCGAAGAGGTGGTCACGCAGATCCATGATCAACAACTTCGGCGACAGCGGCTTGCCCGTGTTCCACGCCGGGCACTGGCTCTGGCACCGCCCGCACTCGGTGCAGGTGGCGAAGTCGAGCATGGCCTTCCAGGAGAAGTCCTCGACCTTGCCGACGCCGACGACCGGCTCGTCCTCCTCCATCAGCTTCTCGATGTCGGGGGTGGTGGCCAGCGGGCCGAGGGCCACCGGCTGGCGCTTGAGCACGACGTTGATCGGGGCCAGGCCGATGTGCAGGTGCTTCGAGTAGACCACCAGCACCGAGAAGCCCATGATCACCGCGATATTGAGCAGCAGGAAGGCCGTCTCGATGCCCTCGTTCACATCGTGGGAGAGACCGGAGAAGATGCGGCTCACAGCGTAGGACGCGAAGGCCCACT
Source organism: Frankia sp. CoWAU3 (assembly GCF_977971855.1). Lineage (NCBI taxonomy): Bacteria > Bacillati > Actinomycetota > Actinomycetes > Frankiales > Frankiaceae > Frankia > Frankia sp. CoWAU3. The sequence goes on from NZ_CDWWXB010000036.1 coordinate 6,679, forward strand.
TCGTCTGGCCCTGCGGGAGGTTGCCGGTGTTGTACTGGGCACCACGGTAGAGCAGCAGCGTCACGATAACGGCGGTGATCAGGCCGAGGATGACCCAGGCCGGCCCGGTGTGCGAGCCGTAGAATCGCGACTTGCGCTCCAGCCGCGCCGGGGCGTTCTTCAACCGGATGATCGTGAAGGCGACCAGGCCGGCGAGGACCGCCACGGCGAAGAAGTCCTCGAGGAAGCCGATGGCCGCCCAGTGCCCGAATCCCGGGATGTGGAAGTCGTCGTCGAACAGGCCGCCGTAGGCCTCGATGACGGTCAGCAGCAGGATCGTGAAGCCCCAGAAGGTGAAGAAGTGGGCCGCCCCGGGCACCGACCACTTCAGCAGCTTGCGCTGCCCCCCGACCTCGCTGATCTCCGTCCAGACGCGGGTCGGCAGGTCGTCGAGCCGGCCCTCGGCCGGCTGGCCGGACCCGATCAGCCGGAACAGCCAGAAAACCCGACGCCCGGCAACCGCGAGAGCAATCAGCGTGATCGCTCCACCGATCGCAATTCTCACAGCATCCTCCATCTGGCACCCACTATCGCGGGCGAGCCTGCTCGTACCGACCAGCAACGTATGGGACGAGTGGCTCACGCCACCCGGACAAGTGGCCCGCGCCACCGTATGGGCGGGTCCGGTCCCAACCTCCCGGCCAACCCGTCTGTCTGGGTCCCCACCCCGGACGTAGGGGCACTATGAGGCCGACAGCGAACCCGCTCACCGTCGACCCTGCCACGACGTGGTCCGAGCGGCCCGATATAGGGGGTCCGAAGGCCCGATCGTCCGCGCGAGGTGCACGGGACTGCTACGTTCAGCGGCAGACGCCCAACCGACACGCAACGCCTTGCACCGTCACGACTACCACGGCGCCCCGGATCCCGCCATCCCGGAACGTCGCTCCCCCGCCGGGAGCCTTCCGGGCCGACGAGGTCAACCCTTGTGCCGGCAGGTGCTTCGACGCACCATAAGGACAGCCTTCGCCCACGGTGACCGGGCGATCGTGTGTCCCGCGGTGCTCGCCACCTTCACGTTGTGCCTGGGCCCGGTGCCAGCGCTGCCGCGACGACGCCCGGCGTGCTCCGGCGGACGGGCCCTACCGACGTTGACGACCCGCGAACGACAACTCCGCGAACGACGACCCTGCGAACATGGTGGGCACGATGGCGACGATCACCCGGCCGACGATGACCCGAGTCGGCCGCCCTGGACACTCCCTGCAGACGGAGTACCTCCGGGCCAGGGAAAACCAGGCACTCGTGCGGCGGGACAAGCTGAGCCGTGAGGTACCCCGCACCGCGGTGCGCTCGGCCCTGGTAGGACTCGCCCTCGCCCTCGTCATCGGCTTCGGCCTGGGGCTGCCCACGGTCGCGGTCGTCGTGTTCCTGCTGGTCTTCATCGCCTGGCCGGCCGGGATCGTGATCGCCTCGTTCGGGACCGCCCCCGACGTCGAGTCGCTGCGCGAGGGGGCCGAGGCAGAGCGCAGGACCGCGCGCGCCATCGCCCGGCTGCGCCGCCAAGGGTACGTCATCCTGCACGACCGGGCCGTCCCTTACTCCGAGGCGACCATCGGTCACCTCCTGGTCGGGCCCGGCGGGGTGATGGTGCTCAGCAGCGACAACAACAAGGGCACCGTGCGGTACAAGAAGGGTGGGGCGACCTGTGACGGAGAGTCACTCAAACCCCCGATCGACCGCACCGCCTGGTTGGGTGACGAGGTCCGCAACCAGATCCGCGCGGCGCTGCCGATGCTTAAGATCCCGATAAGTCCGATCCTGGTGATGGTCGAGGCCAACGTCCTGTGGAGCGACGGCGCCCTCGACGGAGTGACGATCATCAGCATCAAGGACGTCGTCAACTACATCCGGCGCAGGCCCGGCCGGCTCAACCCCGGTGAGGTCCAGCAGATCGTCGCCGCCACGGAGCGGCTGTTTCCGGCCTACTCGGCCAACCGCCTCGCCGAACAGATCACCGTCGGTCGGGACCAGTGGCTGACCCTGATGGATGCGCTGCGCACGATCCGTGAGCGCGACGGGGACGCTTCCGAGATGCTCGACCGGCTCGCCC
>NZ_CDWWXB010000036.1:9270-21517 GCF_977971855.1 Frankia sp. CoWAU3
GGCGAGCCGGACGGTCCGTCGGCTGCCGGCATGGGGCCGGTTCCCCGGCTCGGATCACGCGCGGGCGGACGGCCGCGCCCGGGGGCCCGCCGCGGGCGCATCCTGGCCGCCGTCCGACCGCCCCGGGAGACGACGGACCCCGACGCCGGCCAGGCCCCCGGCGACGGTGCCGCGGGTGGCTCGGCCCCGCAGCCACCCGCCGGAAGCTGACGCTCTCCCGTTCCACCTCCCATTCCACGCCCTGCCGGCTCCTCCCGCAGGCTCCCCTTCCGGTCCCGCCCGGCGACGCTGGCGGGAATTTCCCGGCCGTACATAAAGTTGAGCGTGCCAGGCTCACTTCTGTCGGGTTATGATGGGAGCCGTCATCATGAGTCAGAGCGACTCAATACACCGACCTGGCTTAACGTTGGCGGAACCGAGACTTCCCGGAGTGATCCTCAAGCCTCGGTTCACCGACAGGTTCCATCCCCACGAGGTCGGTGCGCCCGTCTGATCGGCGCCACCGACATGATCGAAAGGCACACAGACATGGCACGAGCGGTCGGTATCGACCTCGGCACCACGAACTCCGTCGTGAGCGTGCTCGAGGGCGGCGAACCCACGGTGATCGCCAACGCCGAGGGCTCCCGGACGACCCCGTCGGTCGTGGCTTTCGCGAAGAACGGCGAGGTCCTGGTCGGCGAGGTCGCCAAGCGTCAGGCGGTGACGAACGTCGAGCGCACCATCCGGTCGGTCAAACGCCACATGGGCACCGACTGGAAGATGAAGGTCGACGCGAAGGATCTCACGCCCCAGGAGATCAGCGCGTTCATCCTGCAGAAGCTGAAGCGGGACGCCGAGTCCTACCTCGGTGAGACGGTTACGGACGCGGTCATCACCGTCCCGGCGTACTTCGACGACGCCCAGCGTCAGGCCACCACCGAGGCGGGCACGATCGCCGGGCTCAACGTCCTGCGGATTGTCAACGAGCCGACCGCTGCGGCCCTCGCCTACGGGTTGGACAAGGGCGAGAAGGAGCAGACCATCCTGGTCTTCGACCTCGGTGGCGGCACCTTCGACGTCTCCCTGCTGGAGATCGGCGACGGTGTCGTCGAGGTGAAGTCCACCTCCGGTGACACCCACCTCGGTGGTGACGACTGGGATCAGCGCATCACCGACCACCTGATCAAGACCTTCAACGGCCAGCACGGGGTCGACCTCGGCAAGGACAAGATGGCCCTGCAGCGGCTGCGGGAGGCCGCCGAGAAGGCGAAGATCGAGCTTTCGCAGTCCACCCAGACCGCGATCAACCTGCCCTACATCACCGCGTCGGCCGAGGGTCCCCTGCACCTCGACGTCTCGCTGTCGCGCGCCGAGTTCCAGCGGATGACCTCCGACCTCATCGACCGCTGCAGGCACCCCTTCCAGCAGGCGGTGAAGGACGCGGGGATCAAGGTCAGCGACATTGACCACGTCGTCCTCGTCGGTGGTTCCACCCGGATGCCCGCCGTCGTCGAGCTGGTCCGCGAGCTGACCGGGGGCAAGGAACCGAACAAGGGCGTCAACCCGGACGAGGTCGTCGCCGTCGGCGCCTCGCTGCAGGCCGGCGTGCTCAAGGGCGAAGTCAAGGACGTCCTGCTCCTCGACGTCACCCCGCTCTCACTCGGCATCGAGACGAAGGGGGGGATCATGACCAAGCTCATCGAGCGCAACACCACGATCCCCACCAAGCGCTCGGAGATCTTCACCACCGCCGAGGACAGCCAGCCCTCCGTGCAGATCCAGGTCTTCCAGGGCGAGCGCGAGATGGCCGCCTACAACAAGAAGCTCGGCATGTTCGAGCTGACCGGCCTGCCGCCCGCCCCGCGGGGTATGCCCCAGATCGAGGTCACCTTCGACATCGATGCGAACGGCATCGTGCACGTGTCCGCGAAGGACCTGGGCACCGGCAAGGAGCAGTCGATGACCATCACCGGCGGCTCGGCGCTGCCGAAGGACGACATCGACCGCATGGTCCGCGACGCCGAGCAGTACGCCGAGGAGGACCGCAGGCGCCGGGAGGAGGCCGAGACCCGCAACAAGGCCGAGACGCTCGTCTACTCGACCGAGCGGTTCCTCGCCGAGAACGGCGAAAAGATCGACGCCGCGGTGAAGAGCGACGTGAAGGAGAAGCTCGGCACGCTGCGGGGCGCCGTCGCCGGCACCGACACGGCGGCGATCCGCGAGGCGGCCGACGCGCTGGCCGCGGCGAGCCAGGCGATGGGCCAGGCCATGTACGCGCAGGCCGCCCAGGAGGGCGCGGGTGCCTCTGGCGGCGCCGGAGCAGCCGACGATGACGTGGTCGACGCGGAGATCGTGGATGAGGAGGACAAGAAGTGACCTCAGGCCAGGCCGCGGACTGGTGGGGTTCGTCTCGGCCCGACGGCCGGGACGAGGCCGAAGAGCCCCCGGTGGTGGTGCGGGACCGGCGCCGGATCGATCCGGAGAGCGGCGAGGTCCGGCCGGAGGCGGCCGCGCCTCCCGGCCCGACGGCCACGGAGGTTCCACCCGCCGGAGTCCCGGTGGGTGAGGGTGACGGTGAGCTCGTGGCGTCGCTGCGCCAGCAGGTCACCGAGCGGACCGCGGACCTGCAGCGCCTGAAGGCCGAGTTCGACAACTACCGTCGGCGGGTCGAGCGAGACCGTCAGCAGATCGGCGAGCAGGCGACGGCGAAGCTGCTGGCGAGTCTGCTGTCGACCCTCGACGACATCGGCCGGGCTCGTGACCACGGCGATCTGGAAGGCCCGTTCAAGGCGATCGCGGAGGCCCTGGAGGCGGCCCTGGAGGCGACCGGGCTGGAGCGCTACGGGGCGAAGGGCGACGAGTTCGACCCGTCGGTCCACGAGGCCCTGATGCACGCCTACCGGTCGGACGTGAGCGGGCCGACCTGCGTGGACGTCTTCCGGGCGGGTTACCTGCACGCGGGCAAGGTGTTGCGGCCCGCGCAGGTGTCGGTCGCGGAACCGTCGGGCGAGGTGGACGAGATCGTCGATCAGCCGGTCGGGGCGGAGGGCGTCGCCGGGCCCGGCGAGGTGCCGGGGAGCGGCCCGGGCCAGGCAGGCGGACCGCCGGATCGGCCGACATCGGTCCCCGATGACACGGGCAGTGTGCCCGGCCCGGACAACGGCGGGCCCACTGTCAGCGCCGGCTGAAAAGGGGAGCCAGGTCCGTCCGGCCGTCCGCGAGCCGGGGTCTGACGGACCCGGCGGGCCACCGCCTCGCGCGGACGACATCATGAGGGAAGGAGGGGCGCCGTGAGTGTTCGCGACATGGTCGAGAAGGACTATTACGCCGCTCTCGGCGTTCCAAAGGACGCCTCGGCGACCGACATCAAGAAGGCGTACCGCGGGCTGGCCCGTGAGCTGCACCCCGACAAGAACCCGGGGGACGCCAAGGCCGAGGCGCGCTTCAAGGAGGTCTCCGAGGCCTACGACGTTCTCTCGGACGAGAGCCGTCGACGGGAGTACGACGAGGCCCGCGCGCTGTTCGCGGCCGGCGGTCGTCCCGGCGGCGGCTTCGGCGGGCCTGGCCGAGCCGGGGGTTACGGCGGGTTCGGCGCGCCCGGCACGGGCTACGGCAGCGGGCCGAACCTCAACCTCGACGACCTTCTCGGTGGGGCGAACGGCGGCCTCGGCGGCGTCTTCGACAACCTGTTCCAGCGGTCGTCACCCGGACGCGGTCCGCGTCGGGGTGCCGACATCGAGGCCGAGGTCACGATCCCCTTCGAGAAGTCGCTGACCGGTCTGGAGGCGTCGGTCCGGCTTCCCGGGGCCGCGACCTGTACCACCTGTACCGGCAGCGGGGCGCGTCCCGGCACGACGCCGCGCACCTGCCCGACCTGCCGTGGGCTAGGTGTGGTCTCCCGCTCCCAGGGTGGCTTCGCGCTCTCCGAGCCCTGCCGCGACTGCCTGGGCAAGGGCACCCTGATCGACCATCCCTGCCCGGACTGCCGGGGCACCGGCCGGCGTGAGCGTGAGCAGCGCATCCGCATCCCACCCGGGGTGAGCGACGGACAGCGGCTGCGGGTCCGGGGGCGTGGTATACCCGGCGAACGGGGCGGACCGGCCGGCGACCTCGAGGTGACGGTGCACGTGCTGCGCCATCCGGTGTTCGAGCGGGAGGGGAACAACCTGGCGATTACTCTCCCCGTGACGATCACCGAGGCCGCGCTCGGCGCGTCGATACGGGTGCCGACCCTGGACGGTACTCCGCTCACGATGAAGGTGCCGGCGGGGACCTCCAGCGGTCGACGCCTGCGGGCCCGCGGGCGGGGTGTCCCCACAGCCGGAGGCGGGAACGGGGACCTCATCGTCACCCTCGAGGTGACGGTACCGAAGCCGAGTGATCTCTCGCCACGGGCACGTACGGCGTTGCTGGAGTTCGCCCAGGCCCATCCCGAGGACCCACGGGCGCCGTTGATGGAACGGATGGAGGCAGGCGGATGACCGGGCGGCCGAACCGCACATCCGACCCGCCGCCCGCCCGGCGCGGGCGAGCGACGGGAGCAGGGCGAACAATGGGGGCAGGGCGAACAGGGGAACGGCAGCTCCAGCGGGGGCCGGCGACGTCCCCCACCGAGGTTCGACCGGACACCGAGGTTCGACCGGAGGGCTACTACCCCGCCGGCCCGCTGCCGGGTCCGGCCCACGACGAGGACGCACCGGTCTACGTCATCTCGATCGCCGCGCAGCTCGCCGGGATGCATCCCCAGACCCTGCGGTCCTACGACCGGCTCGGGCTGGTCACGCCTGGGCGCACGGCCGGGCGGGGGCGTCGTTACTCCGCCCGGGATGTGGCGTTGCTGCGCGAGGTGCAGCGACTGTCCCAGGAGGAAGGCGTCAACCTGGAGGGGGTCAAGCAGATCCTCCGGTTGAGCGCCCAGGTGATGGCACTGCAGGCGCAGGTGCGTCAGCTCACCGAGGAGCTCGCCCGGTCCCGCGCCGACGCGGACCGCGCGGTGGCCGAGGCGCATGCCAGTCACCGGCGCGACCTCGTCCCGGTGGATCGCGGCGCGCTCGTGATCTGGCGGCCGCTGCCCCGCCGCTGACCGGCCGGGGCGGAGCCGGCGAACGGATGCGGGAGGTTTGTCGCGGCGCGCCCACAGGGTTGAGTGGGAACGACTCAGGTATGCTGAGCGTTGAAAAAGCGACGGTGCACGCCATCCGACCATCTGGGATCCGCCATGAACGCTGAACGCCTCACCGCCCGGTCGCAGGAGGCACTCTCCGCAGCGATCAGTCGAGCCACCGCCGACGGGTCACCCCTTGTCGACCCCCTCCACCTGCTCAACGCCCTGCTCGAAGCATCCGACGGGGTCGGCGCGGCGCTGCTGGCGTCCGCGGGCACCTCGGTCGACACGGTGCGCTCCCGAGCCGAGGCCGCGGTGACGCGGCTGCCCCGCGCGACGGGCCTGAGCGTGTCCCCGCCGCAGCTTTCCCGCCAGCTCATCGCGGTGCTGAACAACGCCGAGCGGCAGGCCGGTCAGCTGGGTGACGAATACACTTCGGTCGAGCATCTGGTCGTGGCGCTCGCCGAGGAGGGGGGCGAGGCCGGGCGGATCCTCACCTCCGCCGGCGCCACGCCCGACGCGCTGCGCGGCGCCTTCGAGAAGGTGCGCGGCGGCGCCCGGCGGGTGACCAGCCGGGACCCGGAGGGCTCCTACCGCGCGTTGGAGAAGTACTCCATCGACCTCACCGAGCGTGCGCAGCAGGGCAAGCTGGACCCGGTGATCGGCCGCGACGCCGAGATTCGCCGCGTCATCCAGGTGCTGTCGCGGCGGACGAAGAACAACCCGGTCCTCATCGGCGAGCCCGGGGTCGGCAAGACGGCCATCGTCGAAGGGCTCGCGCTGCGGGTCGTCGCGGGTGACGTGCCCGAGTCGCTGCGCGGCCGGCGCATCGTCTCGCTCGACCTCGGTTCGATGGTTGCCGGCTCCAAGCTGCGCGGCGAGTTCGAGGAGCGGCTGACCTCCGTCCTCAACGAGATCCGCGAGGCCGAGGGTCAGATCATCACCTTCATCGACGAGCTGCACACCGTCGTCGGCGCCGGTGCGGCGGAAGGAGCGATAGACGCCGGCAACATGCTCAAGCCGATGCTCGCCCGCGGCGAGCTGCGCATGATCGGCGTCACCACCCTGGAGGAGTACCGCACCCGGATCGAGAAGGACCCGGCGCTGGAGCGTCGCTTCCAGCCGGTCCTCGTCGGCGAACCGACGGTCGAGGACACCATCGGCATCCTGCGCGGGCTCAAGGAACGCTACGAGGTGCACCACGGCGTGCGCATCACCGACACCGCGCTGGTCGCCGCGGCCACCCTGTCCGACCGCTACGTCACCGCGCGCTTCCTGCCGGACAAGGCGATCGACCTGGTCGACGAGGCCGCGTCCCGGCTTCGCATGGAGATCGACAGCCGGCCGGTGGCAATCGACGAACTCGAACGCGCCGTGCGCCGCCTGGAAATCGAGGACATGGCGCTGTCCAAGGAGAACGACGAGGCCTCCCGCGAGCGGCGGGGGCGCCTGCAGCGCGAGCTCGCCGACCGGCGTGAGGAGCTGTCGAGCCTGACGGCCCGCTGGCACCGGGAGAAGGATTCGATCTCCGAGGTTCAGAAGATCAAGGAGGAGTTGGAGAATGCGCGGCGCGCCGTGGAGCTCGCCGAGCGCGACCTCGACCTCGCCAAGGCCGGGGAGCTGCGGTACGGCACCATCCCGACGTTGGAGAAGCGGCTGTCGGCGGCAACCGACGCGCTGGCCGGCGCGGACTCCCCCGGTGGGGCGATGCTCAACGAGGAGGTCGGCCCGGACGACGTCGCCGAGGTCGTCGCCGCCTGGACCGGGATCCCGGCCGGTCGCCTCCTCGAAGGCGAGACGGCGAAGCTGCTGCGTATGGAGTCCGCGCTGCACGCGCGGGTCATCGGCCAGGACGACGCGGTGCGGGCCGTCTCCGACGCGGTCCGCCGGGCCAGGGCCGGGATCGCCGACCCGGACCGGCCGACCGGCTCCTTTCTCTTCCTCGGGCCCACCGGAGTCGGGAAGACCGAGCTCGCGAAGGCGCTCGCCGATTTCCTCTTCGACGACGAGCGGGCGATCGTGCGCATCGACATGAGCGAGTACGCCGAGAAGCACTCGGTGGCCCGTCTGATCGGCGCCCCACCCGGGTACGTCGGGTTCGAGTCCGGCGGTCAGCTCACCGAGGCGATCCGCCGCCGGCCATACAGTGTCATCCTGTTGGACGAGGTCGAGAAGGCCCATCCGGACGTCTTTGACGTCCTGCTGCAGGTTCTCGACGACGGGCGGCTCACCGACGGCCAGGGCCGCACGGTGGACTTCCGCAACACGATCCTCATCCTGACCTCGAACCTCGGGTCGCAGTTCATCGCGGACCCCACGCTCAGCCCGCAGGTGCGCCGCGAGTCGGTGATGGTCGCCGTGCGCGACGCCTTCAAGCCGGAGTTCCTCAACCGCCTCGACGACGTCCTCGTCTTCGACCAGCTGGGCCGGGACGAGCTGACCCGCATCGTCGATCTCCAGCTCGATCGGCTGCGGGCCCGGCTGCTCGACCGGAGGATCACCCTCAACGTCACCGACGCCGCCAAGGGATGGCTCTCCGACGTCGGCTACGACCCGGTGTTCGGGGCCCGTCCGCTGCGGCGTCTGGTCCAGACGGCGATCGGCGACCAGCTCGCCAAGGAACTGCTCGGCGGGCAGATCCGGGACGGCGACGAGGTGCTCGTCAACACCGCGCCGGACCGCTCGGGTCTGACGGTCAAGGCCGCCACCGTCAAGTCCCTCTGACGGGCCTCCCGGCGAATCGCCGCAGACCGGACGAGGACCATCGTGGGGACGGCACGCCGCCGGTTCCTCGACCGATTCGGGCCGGACGTAGCGGATGTGCGACTTATCGTTGCGGAATGCACGACGCTCTTCTGCCGGATCCCGCGCAGTGGCGGGTCCTGCCACCGGGCCTACGGCGGCTTCGACGGGCGCTCCTGATCATAGGAGCCGTCCCGGTGGTGGCGCTCACCCTGCTGATAACGGCGGCGTTCGGCGGCTGGCCCTGGATACTGATCACGGTGGCGCCGATCCTCGTGACGGGCTGGCTCTGGCGCTCGATCGGTCTCCGCTGGCAGGCCTGGCGCTATGCCGAGCGGGAGGACGATCTCCTGATCAGCCGCGGGGTGCTGACGCGTCGCCTGATCGTGGTGCCGTATGGCCGGATGCAGCTCGTCGACGTCACCGCCGGACCACTGGCGCGCCGCTTCGGCATCGCCAAGGTGCAGCTGCACACCGCGGCCGCGGACAGCGATGCCACCATCCCCGGCTTGGCCCCGGACGAGGCCGCGCGGCTACGTGACGCGCTCACCGAACGCGGTGAAGCCCGGTCGGCCGGGCTGTGACGATCGAGCGGGGGTCCACCACCGGCGAAGCGCCGGCTCGGGCGACACGCCCTGGCCAGGACGGGTTTCACCGGCTGCATCCGCTCACCCCGTTCCTGCGCGGCTGGGTAATCGTCGCGGCGTTCGTGGCGACGGTCGGCAGAAACCTCGCCGACGACGTCACGCCCCGCATCATCGGTCTCACCCTGATCTTCCTGATTCCCGCCGCCGGCACCTACGGATACTGCGCCTGGCGATTCACCCGCTACCGGGTCGAACGCGACAATCTTCGGCTCGATACCGGGCTCTTGGTCCGACGGACCCGCCATGTCCGGCTGGATCGGTTACAGTCGGTGGACATCGCTCAGCCACTTCTCGCCCGGGTCACGGGGCTCGCCATCCTCCGGATCGATCTCGCCGGTAGGGAACGCTCCGAACTGGACACCGACTCCGGGTCCGACCTGCGGTACCTGTCGGTGGGTCACGCCCAGCGGCTGCGGGCCGAACTGCTGGCCACCGCCGCGGGACTCACGCCGGACGTGGGCGAGGCACCGCAGCGCCCACTCGCCGAGGTGCCACCACGGCGGTTGGTGGCCGCGATCGCGCTGTCCCCCGCGCCGTGGGTGGCGTTGTTCGGCGCGGCCGCGATCGCCACGCCCGCCCTGCTGACCGGTACCCTCACCGGCGCCCTCGGCGCCGTTCCGATGCTCGGCAGCCTCTGGCACACGACGTTTCGCCGGTTCGCGGCCGGCTACCCCTACACCGTCTCCGAGTCACCCGACGGGCTGCGCATCAACAGCGGCCTGCTCAACCGCACCCACGCCACGGTCCCGCCGGGACGGGTCCAGGCGATCAGCATCGGCGAACCGGCGCTGTGGCGCTGGTCGGGCTGGGTGACGGTCCGGATGAACGTGGCCGGCGGCGGGCCCTCCGTGCTGCTACCGGTGGCTCGCCGGGCGGATGCGCTGGCCCTGATCGGCCGGCTACTGCCCGGAGTGGACGTCGCGGCGGTGGCGATGATCCGGCCGCCACGCCGGGCCGCCTGGCTCGCCCCGCTCCACTGGCGGCGGCTGTCCTGCGGAGCGGACGACACGGTCTTCGTCGTACGCCGGGGAATCGTCCGGCGGCACACCGATCTCATCCCCCACGGTAAGGTGCAGAGCATCCGAATCGTGCAGAATCCGCTGGCCAGACTGCTACGGCTGGCCGACATGCACCTCGATACCACCGGCGGCCCGGTGACGGTGCGCGCCGGCCTGCGCGACGCCGACGAGGCGGTCTCGCTCGCCGCCGCACAGGCCGAACGATCCCGGATCGGTCGGCGCCACGCCGTACCGGACCGCTGGATGAGCCGGGGCGCCGGGTAAACGAAGCCCCCGCCCTCAGCCGAACGTGGGGAACTCCGGCCCGAAGAGGGAACCCCACAGATTCACGGCCTCCTCGTGATCGCCGGCCTGTTCCGCGTCCACCGCCTTCGCCGAGTAGATCCGGGCGAGCCGGACACTCTCGGCCAACGCCTCGATGTCCTCGGCGCGTAGGTACGACGACAGGTCCCCGCCGACGTCGGCCGGGTCGGCCACGGTGAGGCCGACATCGTCCAGGTGCCGGAAGACCTCGGCGAGCCCCTGCCGGGTGTTGAGCCCGCGACCGGCGAGGACCTGCCCGGCGAGCGCCTCGATGTAGAAGGAGCGCAGGTGGCTGCCGCGCACCCGGTTCCACGCCTTGAGCAGGCGGACCGCCGAGATCACCCGGGGGCCGAGGTCCGCCGTCCAGCTCGTGTGCCGCTCCGGCCGGGTCGGCAGCCAGCCACCGACCCGATCGGGTATGACGTATCCGGCACGCGGATGATCGAAGGCCGGCACCAGATGGACGTCCGGAGAGGCGTCGTAGACGATGCGCAGCGCCTGGCCGCGGCTACCGATCGTCTGGATTCGATCTCCGCCGATGGCGTTGCGCACGCAGAGCAGCAGGTCGCGAGAGTCCCAGCGGAAACGCTTCCAGGCGCTGTTGGCCGCCGAGAAGACCGCGAAGATGTCCACCTCGTCGAGCGGACGGATCATGGTGTCCCGACCCGCCGAGCCGATCGTGGCGACCCCGACCAGCGGCAGCGCGCAACGAGGCGGGAAGATCGCGCGCAGCGCCCGCTCCGCCTCGTCGCGGCGAGCCGCGACGACGGCACGGTCCTCGGCACCGAGACGGATCAGGTCGTCGAGTTTCGCGAAGGCACGCGCCGTGGTGCCGACCAGCAGCGGGCCCGTCAACGGACCCGTCAACGGACCCGTTGTCGGGTTGATCGGCGACGTCGAGCCGACCGCGGCAGGCTCGGCGCGGGGGCCTCCCTCGGAGGGGAACAGAGCGTTGAGCGTCCCCGGCGCCGACTCCTTCGGCCGACGCCAGTCCGGCGGAATGATCAAATGATCGTACGTGACCTCGCTCGGCCGGACTCCGGCCGGTGTTCCCCGAGGGGTATCCACACTCATGGTGCTGACCTCCCAGGCGCAGGTGGCGCCGGACCGTTCGGGCTCCCCTCCCCGGGCACGCGACGGCCCTCCCACGGACCTCCACGGACGCCCCGCCCAGCTTCGGCCCGTCGGCCATTGGTCGCGACATCGCCTTACATGGTGCCCCAGGGCATCACAGTCTGAACAGGGGGCTGTCTGCGCGGCGTGTTCACCACTCTCCTCGTGACGACGAAAAAATGAGCCGGGAGCTGTCACCCAGCCGACAACACAGCATGGTAACGGTAGCGTCACAATGACCTTCCACCACACCGCGAAAGGCGGCTGGACATGGGTTTTGCCCGTTCGGGCCGGATGATGGCCGAATCCGGACGGTACCGGAACGGTCGGCGGTGGCTCGCGACGTCAGGCCCAGGCGAAGCCCGACGCCCGATAACGTTGCGTGACAAACCTCAATGGTCAACTTGGCGGCGGACGCAGCCAGATCCGCCACCAATCGGCGACCAACACACTCGTTGGCACGAACGAGGTCGCCTGCGCGAGACGCTTCCCCACGCTGTCCCCGCGCCGGATCCGCGTCTCCACCAGAGCGCCGCGGTATTCGAACCATCCCGCGACCGCGCGGATCGCCTCGGTGGCGTAGCCGCTGCGCCGGCAGCCGAGCACAATCGACACCCCGACCACCACCCGCCGGCCGTGGGTCTCCGCCGCGAGCAGGCCCACCGCCGCCGATCCTGGATGGCGACCCGGATGGCGACCCGGCTGGCGACGCAGCACCCAGGTCAGGACCATGTGGCCGGCGCTCGCCCGACGGCGTAGTTCGCGCCGCAGCGCCCCCACCGGATCGTCGGGATCGGGCGCCCCCGCGGCAGGATCGGTCCCGACGATTCCGCCGAAGGGGCCGGATCCGTCACCGGAGGCGCCACGCGTGCCTGATCGCGGGGGGATGACCGTGAACGCCAGCGAGGGCGCGAGCTCCTCGGCGACGTATCCCGCGTTCCAAATGGTGAGCGGGAGTGCGAGTAGTCGGGAGGTGGTGAGTGTAGGGCCCTCACCCACGACGGGACGGCTCCCGGACCCCGAGCAGACCCCGTTCCCGGAGCCAGGACTCGGTGCGGTTCATGCCCTCGGGCAGCCGCACGGCCGGCGACCATCCCGTCCGGGCCCGGATCTTCTCGATGGAGAGGCCCGCGTCGCGGGTCAGGGCGCGCACGGTGAGCGGACCGAGGTCCACCCGGGTGCGGGGATCGACTCCGGCCACCAGACGGGCACCGACACCGCGGATCAGGCCCGGTCCCCGCCGCGACGTCGCCGAGTTCACCGGAACGGCCGGGGCCGCCGAGCCCGCCGGCCGCACCGAGGTCGTCGAGACCGCCGGGGCCGGGTGGGTGGGGAGG
>NZ_CDWWXB010000036.1:21772-23586 GCF_977971855.1 Frankia sp. CoWAU3
CGGGTGGGTGGGGAGGAGTGGCGTCTCGGCCGCGGAATCGTCCACACCTCTCCTCCGGTAGCCCTCCGCGAACGAACAGACACGATCAATCGCGTCGACCGCTCCGAAGACCCTGGCCGGTACGGAGCGGGGCGCCGCGATCGCGAGCATCTGACAGTAAAAGGTGAAGAAGTCGGCGGCAGACACCGACTCCCCCCCGGTCACGTGCAGCACCTCACCGGCGACCGCCGACCGGTCCGCACCGGCGACGGTGGTCACCGCCGTGACCACGTCGTCGACATGCACGGGGCTGAGCACACCCCAGCCGCCGTCGATGAGGACGAACCGCCCGGCCCGCATCAGCAGCACCGGCCAGAGGGTCCAGCGACCGGCCCGGGGACCGTAGGCATCCCCGATCCGTAGGACGGTCGCGCCGAGTCCGTGCGCAGCGGCCGACCCGACCGCCTGTTCCGCGGCGGCCATGGCGTCGGCGCGGACGTCGCCGGTCAGTCCGATCGGCGTGGTCTCGTCCAATGATCGGCCGACGGCTCGCGCGGGCCTGCGGTCCCCGGTCCCGCCGGGGACCGGGCCACTCGTCCGGGCAAGCACGTCCACGCAGGAGAGATGGACGAAGCGGTCGACCCCGGCCCGACCCGCGGCGTCGAGCAACGCCGCCGTGGCGCCGAGGGTCACCCGCCGGATCTCGGCGTCGGGCACCCGTACCGGCGCTCCGGCTCGGCCGGGACGCACCGGGGTCAGTTCCGCGACGCCACCGGTCCCGACGGCGGCGGCATGGATCACCAGCTCCGTGCCGTAAAAGGCCTTCTCCCACTCACCGGGACGGCTGACGTCGGCCTGCATGACACCCGGCGCGCGCCGAATGTCGATGGCGACAACATCGTCACCGCGCCGCCGCAGCGCGTGGACCAGCGCTCCGCCGAGGAAGCCGGCCGCGCCGGTGACCACCGCCCGAACCAAGGTCGCTCCTCCTGCCAGGATCACCCTCGCCGACGGCGCTGCCGCGCGGCCCGCCGGCCCGTCCACCGGCTGGGTCCGCGGGCTTTACCACGCTCGCTGCCGTGCTCGCTGCCGTCGGCGATGACCCGACCCTACGGGATCGACTACTGATCAGGACCGGGACATCCCCGCGAGTCGGGAGGATCGAGGTCGGGTGCACCTCCCGGGATGCCACGGGCCGGTCGCGCCCGGCAAGTGGGCCGCCCCTCACGGCGTCCCGAAGTCCTGGGTCCAGTAGGTGCCGTACCTGCCGCCCGTCGCGTAGCCCACGCCGATCCGGGTCAGCGAACAGGTGAGGATGTTCGATCGGTGCTCCGGGCTGTTCATCCATCCGCGCATCACCTCGGCCACGGTGCGCTGACCGGCTGCGATGTTCTCGGCGGCGATGGAGAAGGAGAAGCCGGCGGCGGCGATCCGGTCGAAGGGCGAGCGACCGTCCGGGCTGCCATGGCCGAAATAGCCGGCCGTGGCCATGTCGACGCTGTGTGCCTGGGCCGCGGCGGCCAACCGCAAGTCGACGATCAACGGAGGACAACCGGCCGCCCGGCGCTCGAGGTTGGTCGAGGTCGCGACCTGACCGACCAGGCTCATCCAGGAGGCCAGCAGGTACGGCGGGTGGTGGGATGCGACGGCCGGGGCCGACGCGGACGGAGCCGTCACCGGCGCGGCCAGGGCCAGAGCCGCCGCCCGCGCGGCGGCCAGCTGATCCGGACCGGCCGGGCGAGCGGTGGGCGAAGGCTCGGCCCCGGGCCCGGTCGGCGCACCCCGATCCGCGATCCGACCCGCGATCGACGTGGGGGGGACCCCGCCCGCCACCC
>NZ_CDWWXB010000037.1:0-3368 GCF_977971855.1 Frankia sp. CoWAU3
CCATCGGCTCCGGCCCGCTACCGAGAAGTTGGTCCACCGGGACAGCACGAGTCTTCTGTCTTCTGAACGGGGCCGGGGCCAGCCGCGCGGCTCAGACCTGGCGGCGGCGCTCCACCGCGTCGAGGATCTCCGCGACGGCCTCGTCCACCGGCACGCCATTACGCTGCGTCCCGTCTCGAAAACGGAACGACACCGCACCCTGGGTGACATCGGAATCTCCGGCCAGCAGCATGAACGGCACCTTCTGCTTCTGCGCCGTACGGATCTTCTTCTGCATCCGGTCGTCGGAGGAGTCGACCTCCACCCGAAGGCCGTGTGCGGCGAGCCGCCGGGCGACCTCGTCCAGGTACGGCACGTGCTCGTCGGTGATCGGGATGCCGACCACCTGCACCGGCGCAAGCCACGGCGGCAGCGCCCCGGCATAGTGCTCCAGCAGGATGGCGAAGAACCGCTCGATGGTGCCGAACAACGCCCGATGGATCATGAACGGACGCTGCCGGGTCCCGTCCGCGGCCTGGTACTCCAGGCCGAAGCGCCGCGGCAGCTGGAAGTCCACCTGGATGGTGGACAGCTGCCAGGTCCGGCCGATGGCGTCACGGGCCTGCACGGAGATCTTCGGCCCGTAGAAGGCACCGCCGCCCGGGTCCATCACCAGTTCCAGGTCCTGCTTCTGCGCGGCCTCCCGCAGCAGTTCGGTGGCCTGCGCCCACTCCTCGTCGGTGCCGACGGCCTTGCCCGCCGGCCGGGTCGACAGCTCCAGGTAGAAGTCGGTCAGCCCGAAGTCGCGCAGCAGCCCGAGCACGAACGTCAGCACGCTGTCGAGCTCGGCGGGTAGCTGCTCACGGGCGCAGAACAGGTGCGCGTCGTCCTGGGTGAGCCCGCGCACCCGGGTCAGGCCATGGACCACGCCGGACTTCTCGTAGCGGTAGACCGTGCCGAACTCGAACAGCCGCAGCGGCAGCTCCCGGTACGACCGGCCCCGCGACCGGAAGATCAGGATATGCATCGGGCAGTTCATCGGCTTGAGGTAGTAGTCGGTGCCGCCGTCGAGCTGCATGGGCGGGTACATGCCCTCGGCGAACCAGTCCAGGTGCCCGGAGATCTGGTAGAGCTCCGACTTGGTGATGTGCGGGGTGTTGACGAACGAGTACCCGGCCTCGATGTGCCGGCGCCGCGAGTAGTCCTCCATCGCGGTGCGGATCGCGCCGCCCCTGGGGTGGAAGACCGCCAGCCCCGGGCCGATCTCGGTCGGGAACGAGAACAGGTCAAGCTCCGCGCCGAGCTTGCGGTGATCGCGCTTCTCGGCCTCGGCCAGCCTGGTCTGGTAGGCCTTGAGCGCGTCGCGCGACTCCCACGCGGTGCCGTAGATGCGCTGCAGCTGCGGGTTCTTCTCGCTCCCCCGCCAGTAGGCCGCGGCGGAACGCAGGATCGCGAAGGCCGGGATGGCCCGGGTGGTGGGCACGTGCGGCCCGCGGCAGAGGTCCTTCCAGCACAGCTCGCCGGTCTTCGCGTCGAGGTTGTCGTAGATGGTCAGCTCGCCCGCCCCGACCTCAACACTCGCCTCGGCGTCGTCGGCCGCCGTGTCACTCGACTTCAGTCCGATCAACTCGATCTTGTACGGTTCGTCAGCGAGCTCCGCGCGGGCCTCGGGCTCGGTGACGACCCGCCGGGAGAAGCGCTGGCCGGCCTTGATGATCGCCTGCGCCTTCTTCTCGATGGCCCTGAGGTCGTCCGGGGTGAACGGGGACTCGACGTCGAAGTCGTAGTAGAAACCGTTGTCGATAGGCGGCCCGATGCCCAGGCGTGCCTTCGGGAAGAGCTCCTGGACCGCCTGGGCGACGACGTGCGCGGTGGAGTGCCGGACGATCGCCCGCCCGGCCGGCGAGTCAATCATGATCGGCTCGACGACGACCCCGTCGGCGAGAACATGAGCAAGATCACGCTGCTGACCGTCAACCAGAGCCGCGATCACGTTCCGGTCGTCGGCGAACAGCTCGGCGGCCGTCGTCCCGGTCGGCACCACCCGCGGATCGCTGCGCTGGGCGTGCTGAACGGTAACGCGGACGTCGGACACCGAATCTCTCCTGTTGCGCTGGGAACACGGATGCGGGGATCGCGTCGCCGGTGCGTCGCCGGTGCGTCGCCGGCAGGCGGCCCCGCGGCGGGCCTTCCTGGCCCGTTCGCGATGCTACTCGCGGACGCATGGTGCCCCCGGTGAGCGGGGTACGGCGAGCGGGATACTCAGCGTGACGAGCGTGGCTCAGTGCGACGGGTGTGGCTCAGTGCGACGGGTGCGCCTCCGCCGTCGGCCGCGCACCCTGCCGGCAGCGGATGCCACCGAGGATGGTGTCGACGATCTTCGCGATCCGCGTTCCGCTCACCTCGCAGTCACCACTCATGTACTGCCGATAGGCGACCGGCCCGACCAGCATGTCGACGACAAGGTCGACGTCGACGTCCGCGGCGAGTTCCCCCGATTCGATGCCGCGCCGGAGCATGGCGGCCGCTTTCTCCCGCGACGGCTCGATCACCTTCTGCGAGTAGGTGGCGAACAACTCCGGGTGCGTGCTCCGCTCGGCGACGAGCTTCGGCATGATCCGCCCGGACAACGACTGGAGGTTGTGCCGGCGCAGCGCGTTCAGCCAGGCCACCAGGTCGTCGCGCAGGGAGCCAGTCTCGACCGCGTCGAGACTGTCAGCCAGGGTGTCCAACGCGTCCCCGATCAGGGCGTCCTTCGTTGGCCACCGGCGATAGACCGTCGCCTTGCCGACCCCGGCGCTGGTCGCCACTGCCTCCATCGACAGGCTCGCGAAGCCGACCGTCGCGAGCTCGTGCAGCGCGGCATCGATGATCGCCTCATCGCAGCGGGTGTCCCTCGGACGACCGGGAGCGCGGGAGACGCGGACCCCGGAGGGCACCCGGTCGGACGGTCGCCGAGGATGCGCAGCGCGCACGTCCCGGGTGGCCATCAGGCGGGACACCGGCCTGATCCCCCGCCCGCTCCGTCGCTGCCGTGCCGATGCATCCGCATGGAAAGGCCACCCGCCACCTTGATCGCGCCGCACGTTCTCGCCGCACTTCAAGATCATCATACGTCCCAGTCGGTCAAGACGCATCCGTTTGCCATGGCAGCGGCGTGGCGTGCGTCGCGTTCCACGCCGATCGGGCCACGGTCCACCACGAAACCACCGCCCGAACGCCCCAGCCCGAACAGCCATCTCGGGGCTGGGTGGATCTGCTCCACCACGGGCTCTCCGCATGGCAGCCGTTGGTGGCAGCATGAGGGGGACGCCGGGACGCCCAGCGCCCGGACGGACGTACAGGAGCGCTCATGGATGCTTCAGACACACCCACCCACCCGGCGGACC
>NZ_CDWWXB010000037.1:3714-9522 GCF_977971855.1 Frankia sp. CoWAU3
CGGCGAAGAACCGGGGCGAGAAGTGGTCGATGCTGACCGCGTACGACGCCACCACCGCCGCCGTCTTCGACGAGGCGGAGATCCCCGTCCTGCTGGTCGGGGACTCGGCCGCCAACGTCGTCTACGGCTACGACACGACCGTGCCGATCACCGTCGATGAGCTGCTGCCGCTGGTCCGGGCCGTGGTCCGCGGAGCACCGCACGCGATGGTCGTCGCCGATCTGCCCTTCGGGTCGTACCAGGGGGGGCCGGCCGAGGCGCTGGCGAGCGCTACCCGCTTCCTCAAGGAGGGCGGGGCGCACGCGGTGAAACTCGAGGGCGGTTCCCGGGTGGTCCGGGCGGTGGACGCCCTGGTCGGCGCCGGCATCCCCGTTATCGGGCATCTGGGGCTGACCCCGCAGAGCATCCACACCATCGGGGGCTACCGGGTCCAGGGCCGCGACGAGGCCGGCGAGATCCTGCTGGCCGACGCGCTGGCGCTCGAGGCGGCCGGCGCGTTCGCGGTCGTGCTCGAGGTGGTTCCCGCCGATCTGGCCACCCGGGTGACGAAGGAGTTGCGCATCGCCACCGTGGGTATCGGAGCCGGCTCGGGATGCGATGCCCAGGTGCTGGTCTGGCAGGACATGGCCGGGCTGAGCGGCGGCCGCACGCCACGGTTCGTCAAGCGGTACGCGGATCTGCGCACGATTCTCGCGGACGCCGCCCGGGCCTACCGCGCGGACGTCCGGGACGGCAGGTACCCGACGATCGAGCACAGCTACTGATCAGTCACCCGGCCGGTGGTGCCGGCGGCGCCGGCGCTGTCACCCCGGTCCATCGCCGGTCCGGGCCAGCGCCGCCGCGAGCACGGACCACGCATCGACCAGGGACGGGCCGTACCAGGTCAGCAGGCGGCCGGACACGCAGACCGCGGGCGCGCTGAAGGTCTCGGGCCCGTCCGACGGGCTGAAGGGGTACGGCTCGTCGGGCAGGACCACCAGGTCATGGGGCGGGACGGCCGCGAGATCGATCCGAGGGTAGCGGTCCGGCGAGTCCGCCAGCACGTTGTCGACCCCCAGCCGGCGCAGCACGTCGCCGGTGAAGGTGTCCCGGCCGACCGCCATCCACGGCCGGCGCCAGATCGGCACCAACGCCCGCCGTCGCGGTCCGGCGGCCGGCACGGCCCAGGCCTGCCGGGCGGCGTCGAGCCAGCCGGGACGAGCCAGCCCGCAGGCCAGGCGCAACATCCGGTCCAGGCTCACCAGAGCCTGATCGACCGTGGTGGGGGCGGTGACCCACACGGCGAGCCCGGCCCGGCGCAGCGCGGCGAGGTCGGGTTCCCTGTTCTCCTCGGCGTTCGCGCAGACCAGGTCCGGGGCCAGGGAGACGATGGTATCGAGGTCGGGGTTCTTCGTCCCCCGGACCCGAGTAACGGCCAGCCCCGCGGGATGGCTGCACCAGTCGGTGGCACCCACCAGCAGACCGGGCGCGGTGACGGCGATCGACTCGGTGAGGCTGGGAACGAGCGAGACGATCCGTTCCACCCGCGCCGGAATCGCCACCGGGTGGCCCAGGTCGTCCCGGGGGGCCGTCCCCGCCTCTCGTTCCCGCCCATTCGCCACCGCGGCCCCGTCCAAACGGGCCCCGTCCAAACGGGCCACATCCGGACGTAGCCCGTCCGGACGCCGCTCAGACATCGGTGACCCGCAGGCCGGCGTGCGACTTGTACCGGCGATTGACCGAGATCAGGTTCGCGGTCAACGCCTCGACCTGACCGGCGTTGCGCAACGTGCCGGCGTAGATGCCCCGCATGCCGGGAATGCGCTCGGCGAGCGCGGCCACCAGATCGGTGGCGGCCCGATCGTCGCCGAGGACCAGGACGTCCGTGTCGATCTTCGTGACCGCGTCATCGGCCAGCAGCACCGCGGAGACGTGGTGGAAGGCCGCCACGATGGCGCTGTCCGGCAGGACGGCGGCCGCCTGCTGCGCGGCGCTGCCCTCGGGCACCGCGAGCGCGAAGGCACCCCCCTTGTCGAAGCCGAGGGGGTTGACGCAGTCGATCACGATCTTCCCGGCCAATGGCTCCCGCAGGGCGGCCAGGGTCTGGCGATGGCCCTCCCAAGGAACCGCGATGATGACGACATCGGCGCGCTCGGCGACCGTGGCGTTGTCCGCGCCCTCGATGCGCAGGCCGGGGCGCGCGAGCGCGGCCGCGGCCTGCTGGCCGCGTTCGGTCGAGCGGGACCCGATCAGTACGAGATGGCCGGAGGCGGCGAACCGCAGGCCGAGGCCCCCGCCCTGCGGACCCGAGCCGCCGAGGATACCGATGATCAGCGCGGGGACGTCCGGCCGGACGCGGTCAGTCGAAGCCACCCTGCCATCCTGCCCGATCCGGGCTTTGGCCGCCCGGCTGCGTGACACCCGTGAAAGCGTTCCCAGAACAGTGGGAACCAACCCGTTCACCCTCCGACATGACGATGCACGACAAGTACCCCCCCTTGCGGACAGCTCCTTGCAATGAGGGACTATGCAGAGACAACGGGACAGCTACGTGTCCGATTTTTCCGAACTCGCCCCCCGCGGGGAGATCCGGATCGACCGGGTCCATACACGTCGCCACCGGCAGAGGAGCAGCCCACGTGACTGACAGCTACAGCTCTTGGACCGCGACACTTGGTGAGCGAGTAGACACGAAAAGCGAAACCGCCGGTACTTCCAGGAACCCCGCGCGCGCATTGGTCTCAGATGGGCCGTACCGTTCCGTTTCACACACATCGAGCAGATCTTCGGAGTCAGGCGAGAGAGGTCGAGCAATGGCGGACGTGTCGGTTCGCTTCGCGATGACAAACGACAGCGAAGTGGTGCTGAACCTGTCGCTGCCGCAGGCACTGCGCCTGATGGAAGCGATCGCCCGCAAGGTGGGCGAAACCCTGGCCGAGCGCAGCACGCAGACGGTCGGCGGTGTCGGCGGTGTTCCCGCCTCGGCCCCTTCCAACGGGATGCCCAGCCTGGGGCCGTACACCCCATCCTGAGCATCCACGTGCCGCGCCGGTCCACCTGTCCCCACGCGGCGGCATCGCGCCACTTGGCGCGTTCTCACGCGGACAGTCCCGGGTGGACATCCGCCCGGGACGCCGACCATCGCTCAGAACCGGGGCGGTGCCCCGGCGAAACTCACGGGCCCGTCATGCACGGGCCTGTCACGCACCGGTCCGTCCTCGGGCCCCAGGTCCGGGAGTAGTGACCGATCGAGCCCAGGGCCGCGTCCAAGGCGCGTGGATGCGAGGCCGCGTACACCTCGCGAAGCCGGTCCACCGTCACCAGGGTGTAGATCTGGGTGGTACTGACCGAGGCGTGTCCCAGCAGCTCCTGCACCACCCGGACGTCGGCGCCGCCGTCGAGCAGGTGGGTGGCGAAGGAATGGCGCAGCACATGGGGTGAGACCCCCTCCACACCGGCCGCGAGCGCCGCCGTACGCAGCACCGACCACGCGCTCTGCCGGGACAGGCGGTTACCGCGGCGGGACAGGAAGACCGCGGGCCCCGAGCGGGGGGCGACCAGCGTCGGCCGCCCCACCCGCAGGTAGTCGGCCACCGCGGCGATGGCGTACCGACCGAGCGGGACGATCCGGTCGCGTCCGCCCTTGCCATGCAGGCGCACGGAGGCGGCCTCCAGATCGAGATCGTCGACGTCGAGACCGACGGCCTCCGAGATCCGGGCCCCGGTGCCGTAGAGAAGCTCCAGCAACGCGGTCGCTCGCAGACGACGGACGGCCTCGGCCGGTTCCACCGGCGGCGGTCCCCCGGGCGGCGGGGATCCCGGCGGGGGCGCACCTGCGGCCGCGGCGAGGACGGCCACCACCTGGTCGATGCTCAGGGCCTTCGGTAGCCGCCGGGGAGGCGTCGGTGGTCGAACCGGCCGGGACACGTCCTCGGGGACGTCACCCTCGTCGGCCGCGAAGCGGTGCAGCGACCGGACGGCGACCAGCATCCTCGCGACCGACGCCGCGGCAAGCGGCGGGTGCGTGTCGTCACCGGTGCGCAGCACGGCGGCGAATCCGGCAACCTCCGCCTCACCGACCGCGTCCAACGAGGGCAGACCGCATGCGGAGAGATGATCACAATAGCGGCGCAGGTCGCGACGGTAGGCGAGCACCGAGTTGCGCGCGAGTCCGCGTTCGCCCTCCAGATGGTGGAGATAGCGCTCGATGACGCCGGCAGGCGTGCCACGCAGCTGGGACAGCTGGGACCCGGCTCGATGATCCGCAGGCCGGGGCGGGTCGTCCGGCCCAGCCAGGTCGATCGGCCCGGCCAGGTCGTCCGGGCCGGGCCGAGGTGCCGACGGACGATGATCCGAGGACCCGCCGACGCCGGATGCCGAGGCCGCGGGGGGGCGCAGCCGGAATACCCGGTCGCCGTCGGTGACTCCCATCATCGAACTGATAGTAGGACCTGCCCCCCGTTCTCCGTTGGTGCCTATCCACATACCGCGTTTCCGCGGCTATCCTGGCGACTTGTGCGGGCGGGCAACGGGTCGTCACGGTACGCCGCACGGCTGGGGGCCGTCATCGCCATGCTCGTCATCCTCACGGGCGCGGGCTGCGGCGGCGACCAGCACGAGCCGTCCGGGGCCGCGCTCCCGGCCCGCCCCGGTTCCCAGAACCGGGGCACGGCCGTCTCCGGCGGCCCTTCCGTCTCCGGTTCGGCCCCCGGTGCGATCGATGACACGCCCGCGGCCGCCACCCGCACGGTCGAGGGCTACTTTCACGAGATCAACGAGGCCGCGCGGGCCGGTCGGGTCGCGGTTATCGCGCCGACGGCGCTCGATGGCTGCCAGCCCTGCGCCCTCGACGTCGGGGTGACCCGCTCGCTCCAGCAGCGGGGGCTGCGCGCGGACGGGCCGGCCTATCAGCTGAGCGACGTGCTCGCCCGGCCGCGGGTCGGGCTCGTCACCGAGGTGGACTTCACCGTGCGGACCCGGGCGGTGGGGCTGCTGGACCCGGCGGGCCGGCGGGTCTCCGACGCCCCGGGCGTGCCGACCCGGGTCGGCACGGCCGAGCTGTCGCTCACCGACCACGGCTGGCGTATCCAGACCCTGCGCTACGCCCCGGCCCAAGCATGACCACCGGCCCGGGGACGACCGGCCCGCACGCGACCACCGCCGCCCGCACGACCACCGCCGCCCGGCGCCGCACGATCCCGCGCCCGGCACTGATCGCGGTCGGCGCGCTGCTACTGGTGGGCCTGACCGGCCTCGCCGGCGGCGCGACGCCCGCCGCCGCGGGGCCCGGACGCACCGTCCCGGTGCCCTGCGTCGGCGCGCTGTGGGGTACCTGTGACACTCGGGCCACGGACAACGGCTACCAGTACCGCTACCACGACGGAGCGCTGGAGCGCGTCGGGATCCCGACCGGCTCGGGGGCCCGGCGGAGCGCGGCCTGCGGCCAAGACTGTCCGGACGACCCGGCGGCCGTCTGTGACCTGCTGACCGCGGTCGGGCCGGATCCGGCGATGGACGCGCAGGCGCGGGCCCAGTACGACCAGGCGGTGGCGGGCTGCTTCAACTACCTGCTGCCCGCCGGCGCGGTGCCGATCGCCCAGGTGCAGGCCGCGCTCGCCAACTACCTGCGCGAGAGACTCCTGCCGAAGCCGTCCATCGTCATCGCGCCGTCCGGCCGCAGCTTCGCGAACCTGGCCACGATCCTCTACACCCCGGTGCCCGACTCGTTCACGTTCAACGTCGACCAGCCGGTCGTGGCGACCATCAGTGCCGTTCCCCACTATCACTGGGAGTTCGGCGACGGCGAGACCGGCCCGGACGCTCCCGGCC
>NZ_CDWWXB010000037.1:9680-15984 GCF_977971855.1 Frankia sp. CoWAU3
CCCGGCCGGGCCGGTACCAGGTGACCCTCGCGGTGACCTGGGATGGCACGTTCACCGTTCCCGGGGTCGCGCAGGCGTTCCCGATCGCCGCGGTGACCCTCGCCGCCGCAGCGGGCCTCGTCGTCGACGAGGCCGCCGGCGTGCTGGTCCACAACGACTGACGCCACCGCGGGACCGACGCCACCGCGGAGAAACGGGGGCCGCGGCGCGGCGGCGGCTCAGCCGCGGTGAGCGGGACGAGCGGGCCAGGGTGCGTCGGGTGGGCGCAGACCGGCGTAGTTCTCGGCGCGCGCCCGGGCCGTGGCCAGCAGCCCGATGACCGCCATCGCGTTGGTGATCTCACCGCGCAGGACCCGTTCGACGGCGTCGGTGAAGTCGATGCGGGCGAGACCCATCTCGGCCTCCTCGTGCACCGGCACGTACCGCTCGGCGGCCGGGATCTCGTGCAGCCCGCGGGCCAGGAAGAGGCGGTAGGCCTCGTCGGTCATCCCTGGTGAGGCCCACACGTCAACCAGCAGATCGTAGCGGTCGGCGCGCAGCCCGGCCTCCTCGGCCAGCTCCCGCGCGGCGGCCGAGGACGCCGGCTCGCCCGGCACGTCGAGAATGCCGGCGGGCAGCTCCCACAGCGGACCACCGACGGGATGACGGTACTGATGGACCATCACCACCCGATCGGCCTCGTCGAGGGCGACCACCCCCACGGCGCCGGGATGCACCACCACATCACGCTGCGAGATGTCGCCATCCGGCATCCGCACCTGATCGCGGCGGACGGAGATGACCCTCCCCTGGTAGGCCAGGGTGCTCTCGGTGACCTCGTACCGGTGCGGGGTCGCTGTCACGGGGACACCAGCGCGGCGGTGCCGTTGGAGCTGACGCTCGGCCGGGACGCGCTCGCGCCCCGGCGGATACTCCCGCCGGATCGACCGGCCGTGACGCCGCGGGTCTGCGCGGCGCCGTTCTCTAGGACGCCGTTCTCCGGGACGCCGTTCTCCGGGGTGGCGGCGTCCTCGCTCGGCAGGTCCACCGGCAGCACCCCGCGGCGGCGGTCCGCATGCGCGACCGCCGCGGCGACGAGACCCCGGAACAACGGATGGGCCCGGGTCGGCCGGGACCGGAACTCCGGATGTGCCTGGGTGCCGACGTAGTACGGATGCACATCGGCGGGCAGTTCGACCACCTCGACCAGGCGGCCGTCCGGTGACGTCCCGGAGAAGACCAGCCCGGCGGCGGCCAGCCGGTGCCGATAGTCGTTGTTCACCTCGTACCGGTGCCGGTGGCGCTCGGCGACCTCGGCGACGCCGTATTCACGCTGGGCGAGCGTGCCGGGCACCAGCACGCACGAGTACAGGCCCAGTCTCATCGTGCCGCCCATGTCCCGGGTGCCGGCCATCACCTCGTGCTGGTCGGCCATCGTGGAGATCACCGGGTGGGGGGTCTCGGGGACGAACTCGGTGGAGTTCGCCGCCTCCAGGCCGGCGAGACTGCGGGCCGCCTCGATGACCATGCACTGCAGGCCGAGGCAGATACCGAGGGTCGGAATGCCGTTCTCGCGGGCGTGCCGCAGCGCGGTGAGCTTGCCCTCGATGCCCCGCACCCCGAAACCACCGGGAACGATGACCCCGTCGATCCCGTCGAGCAGGGTGGCCGTCGCATCCGGGGAAGAGCACTCGTCCGAGGTGACCCACCGCAGGTCCACCCGGGTGTCGGTGGCGAAGGCGCCGGCGCGCAGGGCCTCGGTCACCGAGAGGTAGGCGTCGGAGAGATCCACGTACTTGCCGACGATCGCGATCGTCGCCGTGTTGGCCGGGTGGTGCACCCGCCGCAGCAACGTGTCCCACTCCGTCCAGTCGACGTCGCGGAAGGACAGCCCGAGCCGACGCACCACGTAGGCGTCGAGGCCCTCGCGGTGCAGCACCCGGGGGATGTCGTAGATGGAACTCGCGTCCGGCGCCCCGACGACGGCCTCATCATCGACGTCGCACATCATCGCGATCTTCTTCTTGAGCGAATCGGGCAGCGGCCGGTCGGACCGGCAGACCACGGCGTCGGGCTGCAGGCCGATACTGCGCAACGCCGCGACCGAATGCTGGGTCGGCTTGGTCTTCAGCTCTCCGGAGGGGGCGAGGTAGGGGACCAGGCTCACGTGCACCGTCAGGGCGTTGTCCCGACCGACCTCGTGGCGTACCTGACGGATCGCCTCCAGGTAGGGCAGCGATTCGATGTCCCCGACGGTCCCGCCGACCTCAGTGATCACCACGTCGACGGAGTCACCGGCCAGCCGCCGGATCCGGTCCTTGATTTCGTCGGTGATGTGCGGGACGACCTGGACGGTCTGGCCCAGATAGCCGCCGCGGCGTTCCCTGGCGATGACGGCCGAGTAGACCTGACCCGTCGTCACGTTGGCGCTGCCGTCGAGGCTGACGTCGAGGAACCGCTCGTAGTGGCCGATGTCGAGGTCGGTCTCGGCCCCGTCGTCGGTCACGAACACCTCACCGTGCTGAAACGGGTTCATCGTCCCCGGGTCCACGTTGAGGTAGGGGTCGAGCTTCTGCATCGTGACACGAAGTCCACGAGCCTTGAGTAGTCGGCCAAGGCTCGACGCGGTCAGTCCCTTGCCGAGACTGGACGCAACCCCGCCGGTGACGAAGATGTGTTTGGTGATATGCGCCTGACCCACCCGAAGCTCCCGTGGTTACGCCGCCGGTCCGGCCCCGGCGCCTCCACGGGACTTCACGGTAACAGCTCCCCCGCGCGACGCCTCCAGCGCAATGCGGGGACTCTGCCATAAGGGTGAGTCATGCCCCTCGGTTATCACCTTCGGTGACTGCCTGGACCACCGCAGGATGTCCGACCTCCCGACCGCGGTGGCACTACGGCAGCGCCTTGTCGGCCTCCGCGGCGGCGAGCAGCTCCTCGGCGTGCCCACGGGCCAGCGGGCTCTCCTCCTGGCCGGCGAGCATCCGGGAGAGCTCCCGCACCCGGCCGGCGTCGTCGAGCATGACGATCCCGCTACGGGTGACCGATCCGTCGTCGGCCTTGTGGACCACCAGATGACGGTCCGCGAAGGCGGCGACCTGCGGCAGATGAGTGATACAGATCACCTGATGGGTGCGGGCGAGGCGGGCGAGGCGCCGGCCGATCTCCACCGCGGCCCGGCCGCCGACCCCGGCGTCCACTTCGTCGAAGACCATGGTCGAACCGGTGTCAGCGGCGGCGAGTACGACCTCGATCGCGAGCATGACCCGGGACAGCTCACCGCCCGACGCGCCTTTCTGGACCGGCCGCGGCGGCGCCCCGGGATGCGGGATCAGCCGCAGCTCCACGTCGTCGACGCCGAACGGTCCGAACGCGACGACCCGCAGGCCGACCGGCAGACCGGCTGGATCGTCGCGCTGCGACACGGCGGCCTCCACCCGGGCCCGGGGCATCGCGAGCCCGGCGAGCTCGGCGGCGACCGCCGCACCGAACCGGGCCGCCGCCTTGGTCCGGGCCTCGCTGACCTCCTCGGCGAGCCGGGCCAGCTCGGCGGTCAGGCTGTCCCGCCGGGCGGTGAGCGCCTCGACGCTGTCCCCGGCGCCGTCGAGTTCCAGCAACCGGCGCCCGGCCTGGTCCGCCCAGGCCAGCACGCCGTCAATGCCGGTGCCGTGCGCCCGGGTCAGGTTGGTGAGGGCGGCCTTGCGCGCCTGGGCGTCGGCGAGGCGCACCGGGTCGGCATCGATGCCCTCCGCGTAGGAGGCGAGGTCCGCGGCGACGTCGGTGAGCAGCATCCCCACCTCCGTGAGCCGCGTGCCGAGGGCGGCGAGCTCGGTGTCGAGGGCGGACTCGCCGGCGATGACCCGCTGGGCCGCGGCCACCAGATCGACCGCACCGGGCTCGTCCGACCCAGTGGCCGGATCGCTCATCAGCGCGGCGTGCGCGGTCCGCGCCGCCCGCACCAGGGTCTCCGCGTGCTCCAGCTTGGTCAGCTCGGCGTCGAGGGTGACGTCCTCACCGGGGCCGGGGGCGATCCGTTCCACCTCGTCCAGGCCGATGCGCAGCAGCTCCGCCTCCTGCTCGCGTTCACGCACCCGGTCGGTGATCTCGGCGAGCTGCCGACTGACCCGGGTCAGCTCCCGGTACGCACCGCCGTAGCGGGCCAACGGCCCGGCGACGGCGGAACCGGCGAACCGGTCCAACGCATCACGCTGGGTGGACGGCTTGAGCAGGCGCTGCGCCTCGGACTGGCCGTGCACGGCGATCAGCTCCTCGGCGATCTCGGCGAGGACACTCGCCGGAACCGAGCGGCCCGCGACCTGCGCCCGGGACCGGCCCTCCGCGGTCAGGGTCCGACCGACGACGAGGACGGCGCCACCCGGATCCTCGTCGAGGTCGCCGCCGACTTCGCGGACCCGGGCCGCGACAGCCGACTCGGCACCGATGACGAGCCGACCCTCGACAAAGGCGCGATCGACCCCGGGCCGGACCAGACCGTAATCCGCCCGCCCGCCGGTGAGCAGCCCCAGCCCCTGGACAATCATGGTCTTGCCGGCTCCGGTCTCGCCACTCACCACGGTGAGGCCGGGAGCGAGGGCGAGGGCGGCATCGTCGATGACCCCGAGGCCGCGGATGCGAATCTCCTCGAGCACGCCCCGAACTCTAGCGTCACCAGGACGGAGGCCGATATCGCAGAGGCGGAAGATCCGACATCGCGGTCCCCGCGTCGCGGCGAAGCCCCCCGACAGCCACCCCAGGAAGCTCGCCGAAGGCAAGCTGACGGAAACCCCGAACGGCGCCCAAGGCCAGGGGTCCCCGCGTCGCGGCGAAGCCGCTACGCGGGGGAGGCACGCTGGTTGCGTCCCCGCCAACCTTCCACCGGAAGGCCGAACTTGGCAACAAGACGATCAGTGAACGGCAGCGGGCGCACCACGGCGAGCCGCACCGGTCGGCGGCCGCGGACCACCTCGACCCGCGACTCGGGGGGCACCTCGACGGACCGCCGGCCGTCACAGTAGAGGACCGCGGGCACCGGCGGCAGGATCTCCACGGCGACCGCGGAGGTCGGCGCCAGCACGAGCGGCCGGGCGAACAGCGCGTGCGCGCTGATCGGGGCGACCAGCAGGGCCTCGACGCCCGGCCACATCACCGGGCCACCGACCGAGAAGGCGTAGGCGGTGGATCCGGTGGGCGTCGAACAGATCACCCCGTCGCAGCCCCACCGGGATAGCGGACGCCCGTCAATCTCCAACACGCATTCCAGCATCCGAGCGCGCTCGGCCTTCTCCAGGGACATCTCGTTGAGCGCCCAGCCGGTATAGGTGACCTCGCCACGCCGCCGGACCGTGACGTCTACCGTCATGCGTTCCTCGACCGTGTAGTCCTTGCGGACGACGTGCTCGATGGTGGATTCCAGCGCGTCGGGTTCGGCCTCGGCGAGGAACCCGACATGCCCGAGGTTCACGCCCAGCAGCGGGGCGTCAGCGGTGCGGGCCAGCTCCGCGCCGCGCAGCAGGCTGCCGTCGCCGCCGAGGACCAGCACCAGTTCCACCCCGACGGCCGCGTCGGCGTCGGGCGGCACGCTGTTGGCGGCGGTCAGGTCGAGCATCTCCGCCTCGTCCCGCAGCACCCGCGGCGACACCCCGGCGGCGGCCAGGCCCTCGATGACCCGATGGGCGCTCTCCCGGACCACCGAGCGGCGGGGATGGGTGACGACGAGGATCTCCCGCGTCATGCCCGGCGCCCCGGTCCCGCGGGGCCGGCTGCGATCGCCCCGGTCAGGACGTCCGCGTCGAGCGGTGGGGCCCCGGCGGCCAGCCACAGCAGGTACTCGACGTTGCCCGCCGGGCCGGGCAGCGGACTCGCCGTGACGCCACGCACGCCGAGATCCAGCATGGCCGCGGACGCCGCCACGTCGCGGACCGCCTCGGCGTGCAATGCGGTGTCACGCACCACCCCGCCGGGCCCGAGCCGCTCCCGGCCGACCTCGAACTGGGGCTTCACCAGCAGCACGAAATCGGCATCCGGGACCGCGCAGGCGCGCAGCGCGGGCAGCACCAGGGCCAGCGAGATGAACGACAGGTCCCCGACGACCAGGTCGACGCGGTCACCGATCTCGGCGGGCGTCAGGTTCCGGGCGTTGGTACGGTC
Source organism: Frankia sp. CoWAU3 (assembly GCF_977971855.1). NCBI lineage: Bacteria > Bacillati > Actinomycetota > Actinomycetes > Frankiales > Frankiaceae > Frankia > Frankia sp. CoWAU3. The sequence goes on from NZ_CDWWXB010000037.1 coordinate 15,807, forward strand.
GAGCACGCGGACTCGGGGGTCGCAGCGCAGCCGCCACAGCAACTGCCCGTAGCCGACGTCCACGGCCACGACGGTCCCCGCACCGTACCGCAGCAGCACGTCGGTGAAGCCGCCGGTGGAGGCACCGACGTCCAGGCACCGACGACCGGCCACGACCAGCGTGGGGCCGGTCGAACGC
>NZ_CDWWXB010000037.1:16419-23140 GCF_977971855.1 Frankia sp. CoWAU3
TCGGTAGGACGTCGAGCATGTCCAGCCGGCCGAGGGCGCCGCGAACCTCGGCAGGCAGATTCTCGGTGTTCACGTTGTCAGCCTCCCGCACTCACGGCCGCTGACGCGACGGACCCTGGCGACGTGCGTCATGCGACGAATCTCATGTCCTGTCCACTCCTCGTCCGGCCGGATCCGCCCTCGGCCGGACCGGGACCTCACCCCGGGTCCGTCAGGACCACCGGAGATCGGCTCGCAACCGGTGTAAACTCGCCCGCCACGCGGGTCGTCCCGCCCGGAACACCTACTCTCACGCTAGTGTCCCGGACACGCCGGGCCGAGAGGGGCGCAGGTCGAACAGGCCGAGAGGAGGACCGGCCGGGATGGCCGACAGGTCGCAGTGCGAGGCCGCGCTCCATGCTCTCGCCGCCCGTCTGGATGGGCTCTCCGCCGACGGCCGTCCCCCGCGCGCCCCGGATCGCGTCATCGTCTGTCGTATCCCCGATCTCGGCGCTGTCTTCTCCGGGGAGCTGCGTGACGGCTGCCTGCGGCACATTGGCGAAGGCAGCCGCGACGACGCCCAGATCACCCTGACGCTGGAGAGCGACGACCTGGTGGCGGTCGCCGAGGGAAGGCTTCCCGCGATGACCGCCTGGGCCAGTGGGCGGCTGAAGGTGGACGCGAGCGTGTGGGATCTGCTGCGGGTCCGCTCGCTGCTGTGACGATGTGCCTGTTCACCGACGATGCTCCAAGGCGCCGGGACTCAGGCGGACACCGGGACTCAGGCGAGCGCCACGGGCTCCGGTGCCCGGGGCGCCGGAGCCATCAGGTCCTCGCAACCCGGCGGGCGTCGCGCCGCGATCGCGTGGACGGCGACGCCGCTGTCCAGGGCGGACCAGACCGTGGCGCAGGCGGCCCGCAGCCCGTCCAGCCCGTCGGTGCCGTCCCCGTTCCACGTGTCGTCACCCGACACATCCCGGTCTGACGCATCCCCACCGGAATGACCGCCACCTGAACGATCGCCATCCGACGCGTCATCGCCCAGCCCGTAGCTTTCACCCGACCAGTGCAGCGTCCCCTCCTCGACCCGGCTGCTCCAGGCGCCGCAACGATAGGCGTGGTTCCCCAGCTCCGGGACGGCCTCCACCGGTGGCGCCGCCCGGAGCAGCCCGCGCAGGTCCGCGGCGAGGAAGTCGGGACGGTGCGGAGCGGGAGCGGCGAGCAGGTCTCCGGGGGTCGTCACCCCGGTGAAGACGAGCAGGGTCGGCGTCGACGTCCGGTGACCGGCCTCGATGTCGGTGTCGAGCCGGTCACCGACGATGAGGGGTGTCCGGGCTCCGCTGCGCCGCATCGACTCGCGGTGCATCGCCGACTCGGGTTTGCCGGTCACCACCGGCTCGCGGTCCGTGGCGGCCCTCAGGAAGGCGATGACGGATCCGTTACCGGGCGCGACGCCCCGCTCGGTTGGCACGGTGCGATCGGCGTTGCTGGCGATCCACAGTGCTCCGGCCCGGATGGCATAGGCCGCCTCGGCGAGGCGGGCATAGGTGAGATCCGGGTCGAACCCCTGGACCACCGCCGCCGGATCGTCCTCGGCCGAGTCCACCGGGACCAGGCCCTCCTCCGTCACCGCCTGTCGAAGTCCCCGCCCTCCGGTAATGAGCACCCGGGATCCGGTGCCCAGCCGTTCGGCCAGGACGTGCGCCGCTGCCTGCGCCGAGGTGACGACGTCCTCGGTTTGCGCCGGCACGCCGAAGCCGCGCAGGCGGGCGGCGACCTCGGCCGGCGGGCGCAGCGCGTTGTTCGTGACGTACACCGTGCGCATCCCCCGGCGGCCCGCGGCTGCGATGGTGCCGGCCGCGTGCGGCACGGCGGCGACCCCACGGTTGACGACACCGTCAAGATCCATCAGGGCGACGTCGAACAGGTCGGCCAGCGGCCGGTCCGTCCCGCGCAACGGCCCGGGGAAGCCGCCGGAAGACACGGAGCAACCAGAGGACACAGAGAAACCAGACAAGCCGCAGGACGACGAAACGGAGGAGACCGCGGAAGGGCTGACTGACGAAGACCTGGTTGACGTGGTCTCGTGCGCCGGCGCGGGCACGGCGGCCGGCCGGGTCATGCTTGAGCCAACGCCGCGCGGGCGCCACGCAGCGCGACACCGTAGTGTCGGATGTCGGGACGCATCGCCACGGCCAGCGCCAGATGCTCCACGGCCGCCCGGAGATCACCGATCTTGCGGGCGGACAGCCCGAGGCCGAACTGGGCGTAGTCGTCGGTGGGATGCCGATCCACGATCCAGGCGAAAGTCTCCCGGGCCGCGCCGTACTGACCGGCGGTGAACTGCGCCCGGGCCAGCGCCTCCCGCACACTCGGCGAGGCGGGTTCGGCCGCGACGGCGTGGGCCAGCAGCTGTACCGCGGCATTGGCGTCCCCGTGGCCGAGCAGCGCCATCCCCCGGGTGTACCAGTCGTAGACCTCACCCGCCGGTCCCGGCCGGGACCGGTCCGCACCGTCATCCCCCCAGGACGTCACATCGGACGGCACCGAGCTGGATCTATCACGTCGTCTGCGGGCAGGCAGCCCACCGGGCGTCTCGTCCGGTACATCCCCCGGAGGGCCGGTCTCCTCGGACATCTTCACCTCCACGACACGGACGATCATCTGTCTCCTCGCCACACCAATCCTGAGCACCGGGCACGGACCTCGCGCCGGACTCCGCCGCACCGTGGCGCCCTCGATGCGCATCACCGCCTCTCACCCGAGGAACACCGCCGGATCCGGAATCACTCCGTCCGGCTTCGCCACCGCGGGCGCCAAGCGCCAGGCACATCCTCGAGGTCCGCAGCTCCAGTGTCGCCGCAAAGCCGCCCGACGTACCTCGAGATCCCCATAACGATCAGGTGTGCGCTGTCAACCGTCCCGCCGCTCCGATGGCACGCTCGCACTACGGGAAGGTGGTGAAATGTTCCTCTCGCCCGCTCGGGCCGGCCGGAACACGGGCGGTCAGCAGCGAGGGCACTCCCGGGTCACACCGGGTCCGCACCCTCGGGGCCCTACGATGCGGCTCATGGTTGACGCCGATCGTCCCGTTCCCGCTCCGGCGGGTCTCGTGCTCGCCCCGTTCCGGGCCGCACGATTTCCGTCCTCCGGGCCGGACCTCGCCCCGCTGACCTCCCCGCCCTACGACGTCATCGACGACGCCGAGCGGGCGGAGCTCCAAGCGCGCGACGAGCGCAACGTGGTCCGGCTCATCCTCCCCGGGGAGGACTACGACGGGGCCGCCCGCACGCTGCGGGCATGGCTGGACAGCGGAGTGCTGCGTCGCGACGAGAAGGCCTCCGTCTATGTCTACGAGGAGGAGCGGGCCGGCCACGCCCAGCGCGGGCTGATCGGGGCGGTCGCGCTGACCGATCCGGATGCGGGGATCATCCTCCCGCACGAGAACACCATGGCGGGCCCGGTCTCAGACCGGTTGGCGCTGACCCGCGCGACCCGCGCGAACCTGGAACCGATCTTCCTGCTCTACGCCGGCGGTGGCGAGACCAGCCGGGTGGTCTCGATGGTGATCGCCACGACGCCGCTGGTGGAGACGTCCACGGACGACGGGGTGACGCACCGGCTCTGGGCCATCGACGATCCGGCGGTCCTCACCGCCATCGCCGCGGACCTGTTGCCCCGGCGCGCGGTGATCGCGGACGGCCACCATCGGTACGCCACCTACCGCCAGTACCAGGCGGAACGGCACGCCGCCGGGGATGGTTCGGGCCCCTGGGACTTCGGTCTGGCCTTCCTCGTCGACGCGACCGTCTCGGGGCCCCAGGTGCACGCCATCCACCGGGTGGTGCGTGGTCTCGGGCTCACCGAGGCGGTGCGGCGGGCCGCCGAGGTGTTCACCGTGCGTCAGCTCGCCGGGCCCGGCGAGGGTGGTACCGCCGCCGGGGATGCCGGTGGCGTGGGGCCGGCAGGCGCGGACCCGGACGCGCTGGTGGAGGAACTGGCCAAGGCCGGGCAGGGCGGGCACGCGTTCGTGGTCACCAACGGCACCGCGGCCTACCTGCTCACCGAGCCCGACGCCGGCCTGCTCGCGCGTAGTCTGCCCCCCGAACGGTCGGCGGCCTTCCGTGGACTCGACGTCACCGTCGCTCATCTTGCGTTGATCGTGGACGTCTGGGGGTTGACTGACACGGTGGGCGTGGTCGACTACCACCACGACGCGCCGGCCGCGATCGCCGCGGCGGCTGCGGCGGGAGGTACCGCGCTACTGCTCAACCCCACCCCGATCGCCGATGTGACGGCCGTCGCCGAGGCCGGCGAGCGGATGCCGCGCAAGTCGACGTTGTTCACCCCGAAGCCGCGCACCGGACTCGTGCTGCGTCCGCTCGACGACTGACCGGCGTACATAGGACCGGCGTAGGATCGACGTACACACGGTCCGTCTCCCCGCGGACCCACGGATACCGGGCGGAGTGGTCCTCGGCCGAACGGTCCTACCTCCCGGTCTCCGTCGCCTCGGCCTCGGGAGCAGCCTCGGTGCCGGCGCCGGTGCCATGATCAGTAAGATCATGGCCGGTGATGTCCTGATCGACGTTCCCCTCGGTCCCGGCGTCCGCGTCGGGACCGGCCCGATCGGAGAGCAGGAGATCCGCGCCGTCCTGGGCAGCCTCCTCGTCCTCCTCGGGGAGAGGCCGACCAGTCATGATCAGGTACGCACGGGCGTCGGCGTCGGTCTCTCCCTCGTCGATCGCAGCCGTGGAGGTGAACCAGCGTGCGGCCTCCTCTGGACGACCGGCGGCAAGCAGCGCCTCGGCATAGGCGTACCAGAGGCGGGCGGTCCACAGCGCGGGCGGCGTCTTGGCCGTGGCCAGATCCCGCAGCAACACGACGGCGGCCTCCGGCTGACCGAGGTCCCGGCGGGCCCCGGAGACGACGATGAGCATCTCCGCCCGAGCGGCCGGATCAAGCTGGTCGATCTGCGGATCCCGCAGGTAGGCGACGGTACGCTCCGGCCGGCCCAGTCCCCGTTCGCTGTCCGCCATCAGCGGCAGGTTGTGCGCGGAACCGTCCATCCGACGAGCGGCCCGAAGTTCCACCAGGGCCGTCGCGTACTCCCCCGCATGGTAGGCCGCGATACCGACCGCCTCGCGCACCGCGGGCAGGCGCGGCACCCGATCGGCGGCGGCGCGGGCGTGGGCGAGCGCGCGGGCGGGATCGTCGTCGAGCAGCAGGGCGGTCGCGACGAGATGGCGGGCGATCGTGTCGGCGAGCGACGATGGCAGCCCCCGAAGGGACCGGCGCACGTCGTGGTCCAGCAGGTCCGCGCGGGCCTCGTCGGGAAGTGGCGGAGCCGGCACCCGGGCCCGCCGGCTGCCCTGCTCAGTCTGATCAGTCCGGCCAGCCCGGTCGGTTCTGTCAGTCCGGCCATCCCCGGTCGGACGGCTGCCGCGGGGGCCGCCGCCCCCGGGCCTGGAAGCCTCGGTGAACGGCCGGCCACGGTGCTCGGCGCGAGCGGCGCCGTCGCGGCGGTCCCCTCCACCGCTGGTGTCCCGGGGCCCCCGGGACTCCCGGCCTCGATCGCCGCCGGGCCGCGGGCCGGCCGAGCGCGTACCCGCGGGACGGTCGCCATCGGAACGCCAGACTCTGCCGTGAGTCGGCCGTTCAGGGCCGTCGTGCCGGGGCTGCGGGCCGTCGCTGCCGGCCCGGGGCTGCCCGGGCCGATGGGATACCGAGGAGTCGCGCCCCGGTCTGCCGTGGTCGGGACGGCTACTCGGCCTTCCGGACCGGCCGGTCTCCTCCGCTCCCGGCCGACCCCGACGCTCGCGCCAAGCCGCCTCGGCGGCGACCCGGTTGCGGGCGGAGGCTCCGCTCGCGCCCCGGTCACCGCGCGGGCCCCGGTCACCGCGCGGGCCGTCGGCTCGGGAAAAGCGCTCACCGCCAGCCGCCGGAGCACGCCCACCGCCGGTCCCCTCCGGACGCCGAGCCCCACCCGGGCGGCGGTCGACGAACGAGGCGGCCGAGGAGGAAGAGGAACTGGAGGATCCCGCATCGCCCGCACGCGGCGGTGCGCCGTACCGGGCGTTGCCGTACCGGGTGTTGGAGTCCGCACCCCTGGAGCGGTCCGGCCGGCCCTGGCCCTCCGGGCCGCGGCGGAACTGGCCCGCCCCGCCCCGCGTTCCTCCCCGCGCACCGCCCTGCCCGCCGCCGCGCGCACCCTGGCGCGCGCCCTGAGAGGGACCGCCCTGTCCGCGCGACGCGCCGGTCTCGGATCCGCCGCCCCGCCTTACGCCCGGGGCATCGCCACGCACCGCGCGCCCGGCGCGACGTCCCTCTGCCGGCGTGCCACGATCACCTGAAACGTCCCGATCACGCCGCTGCGGATGTGGGGACGTGAACGGCGTCGTCCCGCCTCGCTGACTGGATCTGTCTTCCCTCGGCATGACCGGCAACTTCCCTTTCATCCCGCAGGTACCGCGGTTGCGGCTGCGGGTCCCTCGTGATCCGGAGGCGCCCTCAGGCCGCCGGGCTTCCGACGCGGACACCACGGCGCCCGAGATCGTCGGCTGTGCTTCGGATGTTGCGTAGATACGTCAGTCCGGCTTCACCCGGGTCCACGACGTTCACCCGGGTCCACGGTGGTGCGGTGATGCCACAACCCTCAACGATACGACGTCCGGACCGGTGATGACCGGGTCCACCCGGTGACCATGCCAAAAAAGGGCGCGAGAAAGGGTGTGGGGCTGCC
>NZ_CDWWXB010000038.1:0-1375 GCF_977971855.1 Frankia sp. CoWAU3
GCCGCGGCCCCGACGACCCCCGCGGCCCCGACGACCATGGTGCTCACGCCGAGATCGGCGGGCGGCTGCCCAGGACCCGTTGCATCCAGGCGGTGGGATCGACCAGCTCGGCGCGGGTCGGCAGCGCCGCCGGTGACTCCCAGACGGTGTTGAAACCCGTCACCCCAGCCTGCGCGACCACCGCACGCACGAACGCCCCGCCCTGGCGGTACTGCTGCAGCTTGAGATCGAGACCGAGGAGCCGACGGACGAACCGGTCGATCGGCGATCCCCCGCCGCGGCGACCCTCGAACTTCGTCCGGATGTCGGCGACGGTGGGTACGATCTTCGGCCCCACCGCGTCCATCACCTGGTCGGCGTGGCCCTCCAACAACGTCATGATGGCCTGGAGGCGGTCGAGAACCGCTCGCTGGGCTGGGGTCTGTAGCGCCTCCACGACGCTCGGGCTGTCGGCCTCCCGGTCGAGCACCGCCCCGCGCAGCGCGCTCATCGCCGAGCGGACGCGGCCCGCGAGGACGTCCGGATCGAGGTCCGTGGCCTCAATGAACGCGGTGATCTCGGACTCCAGGTGGGTCCGCAGCCATGGCACGGCGGTGAACTGACTGCGATGGGTCTGCTCGTGCAGGCATACCCACATCCGGAAGTCTCGCGGCACGACCCCCATGGCCGCCTCGGCGTGCGCGATGTTCGGCGCGACCAGGCTGAGGCGCCCGACCGACCCCGGCACCCCGACCGACCCCGGCACCCCGACCGACCCCGGCACGTCGGGCGGACCCGGATCGTCCCTCCCGGCCTGGTACTCCTCCGGCGGGAGGAAGACCTCGTACTGGCCCAGCACCTTGCCGGCCAGATAGGCCAAGGCTGTGCCGATCTGGACCCCGGTGACCCGCCGACCGACCGCCGCGGCGAGGTTGCCGCGCTGCTGTTCGGACAGTTTGCCCAGCAACGGGGAGGTCAGCACCCGCAGACCGGCGACGTTGGAGCGGACCCACTCCAGCCGGTCCACCACGGTGATGGGGGTGGCCGGCCCGGCGGGAGTGAGCCGGGTGTAGTCCTCGACGTGCCGCTCGGCCTCGACGGCCAGTCGCCGCAGCTCGGAGACGACCTCGCCGGCCTGCTCCCGCGAGATCTGCGGGCCGGGGCGAACCAGTTTCCTCGCCGTCGTCACGGCGAGTTCCCAGTCGACCAGCTCGGCGTCCACGAATCCGAGCGTACCGGGCTCGCCCGTCGTCTGGGTCCGATCATGAACCGTGCCGAGAACGGGATGGGACGCGCCGGGGCGCCGACGGTCCCGCCCAGGTCGACGGTCCCGCCCAGGTCGACGGTCCCGCTCAGGTCGGTGGGCGCGATGCTGCCGGCGGGATCGCCGCGGTCG
>NZ_CDWWXB010000038.1:1626-2609 GCF_977971855.1 Frankia sp. CoWAU3
CGAGGCGGGCAGGCCCCGCCGATGGGCGACGAGCCGTCCCAGGCTCTCGGCGAGATCGTTGTCTGACTGGGTGAGCATGCGTTCGACCAAGACCCGCACCGGAGGGCTGTAGACCGCCGCGACCCGTTGTGCGGCCGGGTCCGCCGGGCCGGTGGCCACCGATCCGACGGATACTCCGGCGGTCATGAGCGCCGCGGCGAAGGCCGTGGTCGCGGCGGCGGCCGGGGTGGGGCTGCGCGGTCCGATGGCTTCCGGTGCCGACCGTCCGGCGTCGACCTCCAGCGCCGAGACCGGGGCGACGTCCCCGTCGGTCACGTAGTTGTCGCGCCATCCCGGTGCCCGGTCCGGACCGACGAACAGCCCTCCATCGCCGATCACCCGAGCCGCCGAGGTGATACCCGCGGCCCGGACCTGAGCGGCGAGATCGCTCAGCCGGGCCAGAGCCGGATAGCCGTCGGGCGCGGTGGAGGCGGTCAGGGTCGGATCTCCGCCGCCGACGAGCCACAGTGTTCCGCCTGATGTGCGGGCGTTCCCGCCCGCGGGCGGGCTGTAGACCACGGTGGTCCGCAGCCGGTCGTCGGGGAAGGTGGTCAACGCGGCCGTGGCGACCGCGGTTTTCAACGTGGAGGCCGGTGCCACGGGGATGCGGGACCGGACGTCGAGGAGCACCCGACCCGACTGCGTGTCTATGACGAAGGCCGCGGGCCGCGCCAGAACGGGATCACCCAGCGGGCCGGCGAGGCGGGCCGCCACCGCCGCGGGCTGCGGGATCGGCGCGGCCGGATCGAGACCGCCGAGCACCGCAGCGCCCGCGCGGTCGGACCCGCTGCCGGCGAGTTCCGCGGCTGATCCGGTGGTGGGACCGACGGACAGGGAGCCGGCGAGCAGCGCGCCGGCCAGGGCGGTGAGCCCCCCTACCCGGGCGACCGGTGCGGCTGACGTCACTCACCGACACTACGCAACCAGCGGGCGGTCGGCGACGG
>NZ_CDWWXB010000038.1:2870-3557 GCF_977971855.1 Frankia sp. CoWAU3
CGCGGCGGGTGAACCCGGATCCGTCGCCGCCGGCCTGCCCGGCGGTGTCCCGCCGCGACGGGACACCGGGGGTGCGACGGGACACCGGAGGTGTCGTGTCGGCGGGCGGCACTGGTACGAAGAAGGCCCCACCGGGCGTGTCGCCGGTGCCCATCATGGTTTCGGTGCCCGGGAGATCCGGCGGTGGAAACGTGGTGGTGCCGGTGCGGTTCGGGTGGGAGGCGGCGTCCGCGACACTAGGTGCGCCGTCGTGGGTGTGACGCCTCGTTGTGGTCACTGGGGTGGGTGGCCCGCGCCCCGGGCGGAGCACATCCACCGCCTGGCAGAGCACGACGTACGGCACGAGCACGACGTACTGCGCTACGAGCACGGTACGGCTCGAACGAGCACCATGTGACAAACGGCGATCGCTCCGGTGCGGACCGGGCGAAGACGAAGGAGACAGGGAGCGGAGTGGACCTTGAGTTCGATGTGACCATCGAGATCCCCAAGGGGCAGCGCAACAAGTACGAGATGGATCACCACACCGGCCGTATCCGGCTTGACCGGATGCTGTTCACCTCCACCCACTACCCGTCGGACTACGGGTTCATCGAGGGAACCCTCGGGCGCGATGGTGATCCGCTGGACGCCCTCGTCCTGCTGGAGGAGCCGACGTTCCCGGGCTGCCTGGTGCGGTGCCGGACG
>NZ_CDWWXB010000038.1:3955-7983 GCF_977971855.1 Frankia sp. CoWAU3
TCTACAAGGACCTCGAGCCCGGTAAGTCGGTGGAGGGCGCATCCTGGGTGGACCGCAAGGAGGCTGAGCGGGAGATCCTGGCGTCCATCAAGCGGCTGCGCGAGGCGGAGGCCGCGGAGGCGGACGGGCACGACCAGGAGGCCGAACCCAGGTCGGCCTGATCCCTCCGTCCGGCTTGTGGTAGCCGTGACGACCTGTCCCACGTCCCAAGCGGGGTGGGACAGGTTCAGGAACCCACGGGATGGGGCCGGGGCGGGAGCAGGCCCGGCGCCAGCCCACCGCCGGGCCGGACGTGCCGGCCATGACGGTTACCTGGCGCATAATGATCGTGCGAGCGGAATCGGGGAGTGAGCCGGAGGCGGGGATTGAACCCGCGACCTATCGCTTACGAGGCGATTGCTCTGCCACTGAGCTACTCCGGCGAACGGCCAGGACTGCACTGGCCCGGGTCGAGTATGCCAGATGCGTCGGCGGGCTCGACCCGGCTGGTGGTCCGGTGGCTGTTCGCGGACCGAGATGCCCGCCGTCGCCCCGGATCCCAGCCGTCCACGGTGATGCCACCAGTGGCGGGCACGGTCTGGAATGCCTCCGTCTCAGGCTGTCATGGCGAGGGATGTGCTATGTCGTCAAAATGGCCCTGAGTCGGCAAATTATCTTCTTTATGTTACATTTAGTTAGTTTTGGGTGCTGCAACACCGTAAATCGCCACCCCCGGTCGCAGTGGTTCCGATGAGGATGCGTAGGGTTTCGCACCATGACCGGGGCCGGAGACGCTGCACCAGCAGCGACGACGCGAGGAGCCTCGCTCCTCGTCGCTGAGGACGATGAGGCATCTCGCACAGCACTTGCGCGCAGTCTGGAGAGATTCGGTTATCGGGTGCTGGAGGCCGCGGACGGCGAGGCCGCTCTTCGGCTCTTCCAGACCACCGAGATCGATCTAGTGGTGCTGGATGTCGCGATGCCCAGGATGGACGGCTTCGCCGTCCTGAGCCGCCTCCGCCAGACCAGCGAGGTTCCGGTGATCATGCTCACCGGGCGGGCCGAGGAGGTCGACCGGGTGGTCGGCCTCGAGTTGGGCGCGGACGACTACGTCGTGAAGCCCTACTCGCTGCGAGAACTGGTGGCCAGGGTGCGCGCCCGGCTTCGCCGACGGCCGGCGGAACCGCCGCCGCAGCGCACCGGGGACGGCAGCGACCCGCTCGTCTACGGAGACGTCTCCATCGACCTGCGGGCCCGCGAGGTCGCCGTCGCCGGGGAGCGCATCGATCTGACCGCGCGCGAGTACGAGCTGCTGGCCTTCCTCGCCCGGCATCCTCGGCGGGTCTTCAGCCGGGAGGAACTCCTCGAGCAGGTGTGGGGCACGCGGTTCCAGGACCCCGCCACCGTCACCGAGCACGTCCGGCGGGTACGAACCAAGGTCGAGGGTCGTCCACCGCAGCGCCGGCTGGTCACGACTCTGCGCGGGATGGGCTACCGCTTCGACCCGTGACGTCCTTCCCGCAGGGCCGTCGTTTCCCCGCCGGCCGTCGTTTCCCCGCCGGCTGTAGAGGTGCTGCCCGGGGGGGAGCACCTCGCCAAGCCACCGGGGTGGGCGGCGTCGTGGACCCGCCGGGAGGCGCAGACATCCGCGCGGTCGCACGAGGTCCGGCCCCCGCCGTCGAGAACCACGACCACCTGCTGACGCGGAACATCGTGCCGCACGACCCGGCCCGCACCGTGTGGGGTCGTCGCCCGGTCTCCGACCGCGGGCACGGCTTCGGCGAACTCCTCGTAGAGGGGATGTTCGTAACGCAGGCAGCACATCAGCCGGCCGCATGCCCCGCTGATGCGCATCGGATTGAGGGCGAGGTTCTGCTCCTTGGCCATCCGCAGGCTCACCGGCTCGAAGTCGTTGAGAAAAGTGGCGCAGCACAGGTCGCGGCCGCAGGAACCGATCCCGCCCTGGACCCGGGCACTGTCGCGGGCGGACAGTTGCCGCAGCTGGACCCGCGCCACCAGCGTCCGGTTGAGATCCCGCACCAGTTCACGGAAGTCGACGCGGCCTTCCGCGCTGAAGTAGACCGTGTAGCCGCCGGTGGCCATCACGTGGTCAACGCCGACGATCTTCATCGGCAGGTCATGCTCACGGGCCAGGCGACGGGCCGCGACACGCGCCCGGGCGCGTCGGCGCCGGGAGACCTGCTCGCGCTGGATGTCGGGCGCGTCGGCCATCCCGACGAGCACCGGCAGGTCGCCGATGTCGTCGCTGACCCACTGGGGCGCCCACATGCAGGTGGCGACCTCGGGGCCCTCCTCGGTGGGGACGAGCACCCGGTCGCCGACCCGGGGGCTGCAGGAACCAGGATCGGCATAGTAGAGCTTGCCCCGTGGGGAGAACGCCACCGCGCACATCATCGGCATCCGACCGGTTACCTCCCTGCGCCCGCCGGGTCCCGCCCGGGCGGACCTGGTCGAAGGGCATGTCCGCGTCGCGATCAGGATATGCCCGGCCTTCCGCCCAGACAGGCCATTACGCCGGTTCGTCCCCACCGCCGGTCGCCGGTCGTCAGGTGTCGCGCAGCGCGAGGGTGAGCGACTCCACCGCGAGCAGTGGGACGAGGCCGGGATTTCTGGCCAGTGACGCCCGGGTCGCGAGGACAGCCTCCAGCCGGCGCAGTGTCTGTTCCGGAGTGCAGGCCGCGGCGTATCCGGCGGCCTCGACGCAGTGATCAGGATGGATCGCGTCGACACCGGCGCCGAGCTGTTGGACCAGGACATCCCGGTACAGCCCCGCGAGGTCCACCAGGGCCCGATCCAGCGCATCGAGGACGGTGCGGCGACCTCGGCTCTTCTGGGTCCGCTCCAGCTCCTTGAGGGCCCCCGCGGCACCCCGCACCACCATCGTCCGGCCCTTGGCCCCCGCCTTGGGGGCCCGCGCGGACCTAGACTTCCCGCCGACCGCCGTGGCACCGACGCCGAGCGCGGTTTTCAGCGCCTCGGTTTCCACCTCGTCGCGTTCCGCATTCGCGGCCTCCGCGTCGGTGTTCGCCGCGTTCACCAGATCGGCCGCCGCGGCCAGGCAGTCACCGACCCGGCCGAGCCGGGCCGGGATGCGCAACACCGCCGCCCGGTTGGCCCGGACCCGCTCATCCGAGGCGAGCCGGCGCGCCAGGGCCAGATGACCCTGGGAAGCCCGCGCCGCCGTCTCGGCGACCTGCTCGTCGACTCCCTCGCGAACCAGCGCGTCGCGGACGTCCGTGGCCGAGGGCAGCCGTAGCGCGACCGTCCGGCAGCGGGAACGGATGGTGGGCAGCACGTCCTCCACGGAGGGGGCGCAGAGCAGGAACACCGCCCGATCCGCCGGCTCCTCGAGGGCCTTCAGCAGGGCGTTCGCCGCGGCCTCGGTGAGCCGGTCCGCATCGGTGATCAGCAGGATGCGCCAGCGGCCGGCTGTCGGGGCGCTGGCGGCGTCGCGTACCAGCGCGCGCACGTCCTTCACACCGAGCGAGAGCCCCTCCGGCTGCACGGTTCGCAGATCGGTGGCCGTGTCGGTGAGCACGGTGTGGCAGCCGGTGCACTCGCCGCAGCCCGGCGGCTCGTTCTCGCAGGTGAGGCTTGCGGCGAAGGCGCGCGCCGCATCCTGGTGACCTGCCCCGGTGGGTCCGGTGAACAGCCACGAGTGCGTCATCCCGGCACGGGCGGCAGCCGGTGCGCCGCCTCCACTCGCGAGCCTGGCACTCGCGGCGGACGCCGCGGCGCTCAGCGCCGCGACCACCGCGTCCTGCCCGACGAGCGTCTCCCAGACCGTCACCGGGCTATCATCCCCGAGCCACGCCGGTCCGGAGCGCGTCGGTCAGAGCACACCGAGCAGGACGGCTGGCCGATCGATGCGGCTGGCCATGAACGAGCGGATCTCGGCGTGGATCTCCTCCGGTGACCGCGTCGCGTCTAGCGGAAGGTAACGATCGGGCTCCTTCTGCGCCAGCCGACGGAACGTGTCGCGTACCCGGCCCTGGAAGGTCAACTTCCCGGCGTCGTCCGCCTCGGCC
>NZ_CDWWXB010000038.1:8450-14894 GCF_977971855.1 Frankia sp. CoWAU3
CCGGCGGCCCCGGCGGCCCCGGCGGCGGATCAGGATACGCGGTCATCCGCGCGCGGCGCAGGACGATCTCGGCCGGCAGATCCAACAGGACCGTGACGTCGGGAAGCAGCGCGTGCGTCGCCCACTGGGTGAGGACGGACAGCTCGTCGGTGCTGAGGGCCCGGCTCACGCTCTGGAAGGCGATGAACGAGTCGACGTAACGATCGGTGATGACGATCGCTCCCCGGGCCAGCGCGGGTTCGATCACCTGCGTGACGTGTTCGGCGCGGTCCGCCGCGGTCAGCAGCGCCTCGGTCCGGGGGTGCAGCCGTACGGTCGGGTCGAGGAGCAGTTCTCGCAGGCCCGTTCCCAGCGCGGTGCCGCCGGATTCGGAGGTCACCACCACCTCCCGGCCGGAGGAGGCGAGCCACGTTCGCAGCAGCTCCACTTGGGTGCTCTTGCCTGCGCCATCGATGCCCTCGATCGCGATGAACAGGCCGGTGCGGCGGGGACGTGTGGCCGCCGGCCGCCGGCCGCGCAGCGCGTTCCACAGCTCGGGCCAGACCGCGGCTCCGGTCGGGTCGTCCATCTGCCGATAGGAGAACAGGCCGACCGCGACGGCGAGCAGCCCGCCGGCGAGCAGGACCGCGGTGACGCCGTCCGCGCGGACGTTGATGTCGCCCCACAGATGGATCCTGTGCGAGCCGATGAGGCCAACCAGCCCGGGCGCGGCGGCGAGCACGAGCAGCAGGTCGATGCGGACCAGCGACTGCACCAGGGCGAAGGTACGCCCCCGCAGCTCGTCGGAGACCTCGGCCTGGAGCAGGGTGTATCCGGTCACCCAGGCCACGCCGGCGAACGCCCCCACCGCGACCACGAGGATGCAGGCGATGACCAGGTTCGGGATGATCGCGACGATCACCAGGGTGATACCCGCTCCGGTCACGCAGACGCCGAACAGGCGGGTCCGACTGTAGTCGCCGAGCAGCTTGGGACCGGCGGCCATGCCGGCGGCGAGGCCGACGAACACCGCGCCGAAGAGCACCCCGTACGCGGAGTCGCCGCCGCCCAGGATCTCGACGTAGAGCCGGCCGAGGGCGATGACGCAGCCGGCGCCGGCGAACCCGCCGAGGATGCCCACGACGAGTCCGCGGACCAGTTTGTCCTGGCCGACGTAGCGCCATCCCTCGGCGATGGAAGCCAAGAACCCGGGCTCGGGGCCGGTCTCCGGCCGCGCGGCCCGTCCGATGCCCTTCAGGCCCCAGATCACGATTGCCGAGCCGAGGAACGTCGCCGCGTTGAAGTACAACGCGAGGTCGACCGAGGAGTCATGGAAGAACGACACGCTGGAGCCGAGCGTCCGTGAGATCGTCGCAAGCATCGTGAAGATCGTCGCGGCGATCGGGGCCGTGCCGTAGGTCATGATCAGGCTGAGGGTGTTGGCGGCCGCGAGCCGCTCCTTGGGCACCAGGTGCGGGACGCTCGCGTCCTTCGCCGGCGCCCACACCAGGGTGACCGCCTCCACCAGGAACGATGCGATGAGCAGCCACTTGAGCGTCCCGATGATCGGGATCGACATGAACAGCCCGAACCGCATGACGTCTGTCACGACCATGGTCAGCCGGCGGTCCAGCCTGTCGGCGAGGGCACCGGCGAGTGGGCCCAGGATCAGGGCCGGCATCAACCGGACGATCAGCAGCGAGCCGATGGCGTACGCCTGCCCGGAGAAGCTCTCCTGGAGCTGGGTCACCAGTGCGGTGGTTGCCAGCAGACCCATCCAGTCACCCAGGCTGGACAGGCTGAGCTGAATCCACATCCGGCGGAACGCGGGGATCCGCAGGACGGCCCGGATGTCGCTGTCGCCTCCGGCGGCGATGGTGGACGGCATTGGCGGCGAGGGAACCGTCGTTACCGGATGCCTGCTCGGCGAGCGGCGGACCCGCGGTCGCCGGACGGGCCAGGGTGGGCGCCGCCCGGCGTCCCGATGTCCGGCTGCATGGTCGGTGGCCACAGGGTCTCCTCCGGACGTCTCGACCGGGGTGGTGGACCTGCCGGTCACATTGGACGACTCTGCGTCACCAGAGGTGGTCTCCGTGTCGCCGATGGTGAACGCCGTAACCTCGGAAACCACCCGGGGCGCGTCCGCTTCTCCAGGGCTCCTACCGATCGGCAGCGCCATCAGTCCGTCCGGCGGGTGCCACTGGACGACGGGCTACCGGAGTCATCGGAGCCGCCGCCGTCGTCCGTCACCGTCCGGGCGGTCTTGGACCTCGCGGTGCCGGTCTTCGCCGTGCCCGGCTTGGCCTTGGTGGTTTTCGGGCCGGTCTTGGCGGTGCCGGCTTTCGCGGTGCCCCGGGCAGGACGCTTCGCGGTGGCCGGTCCGCGGGCCCGACGGTCTGCCAGCAGCTCCGCGGCACGCTCATCGGTGATCGTTTCGACCGTGTCGCCCTTGCGCAGACTGGCGTTGGTCTCACCGTCGGTGACGTAGGGGCCGAACCGGCCCTCCCGCACCACCATCGGCTTGCCGCTGGCCGGGTCGGTCCCGAGCTCACGCAGCGGCGGGCTCTGCGCGGCCTGGCGCCGACCGCGGGCCTTGGGCTGGGAGAGCAGCGCCAAGGCCTCGTCCAGGGTCACGGTGAACAACTGATCCTCAGATTCCAACGACCGACTTTCGGCACCCTTCTTCACGTATGGGCCATAGCGGCCATTCTGGGCGGTGACCTCCTCCCCGTCATCCCCCGCACCCAGAATGCGCGGAAGGGTGAGCAACCGCACGGCGTCGTCGAGGGTCAGCGTCTCCAACGACATGCCACGCAGCAGACTGGACGTGCGCGGCGGGTCAGTGTCGGTGGTGACGTAGGGGCCGAAGCGACCCGCCTTCGCCGTGATGGTCGCTCCCGACGCCGGGTCGATTC
This sequence comes from Frankia sp. CoWAU3, assembly GCF_977971855.1. Taxonomy (NCBI): domain Bacteria; kingdom Bacillati; phylum Actinomycetota; class Actinomycetes; order Frankiales; family Frankiaceae; genus Frankia; species Frankia sp. CoWAU3. The sequence continues at coordinate 11,345 of NZ_CDWWXB010000038.1, forward strand.
CCAGCGTCCGGTCGCCACTGGGCGCGGCCAGCAGCCCCAGCGCTTTGTCGACGGTGAGTTCGTCCGGTGCGAGATCGTCCGGCACGCTGGCACGGCGCTCCCCGTGCTGGACGTAGGGGCCGTAGCGGCCCACCCGGACGACCAGCAGGGTGCCGTCGTCGGTCTCGCCGAGGGGGATCGAGTTCACCTCGCGGGCGTCGATCTCTCCGAGCCGCTCATTGACCAGGTGCTTCAGTCCGTCGGCGGCCGGGTCGGTGCCGTCGCCGGTTCCGAAGTAGAAGCGGGTCAGCCAGGCGGTCGAGGCGGCCGTGCCGGCGGCGATGTCGTCGAGGTCGTCCTCCATCGTCGCGGTGAACCGGTAGTCGACCAGCCGGGTGAAGTGGTCCTCCAACAGGCCGACGACGGCGAACGCGACGAAGCTCGGCACCAGGGCCGAGCCCTTCTTCCACACGTAGCCGCGGTCCTGGATGGTGCCGATGATCGAGGCGTAGGTGGACGGCCGACCGATCCCGAGCTCCTCGAGCGTCTTGACCAGGCTGGCCTCGGTGAAGCGCGCCGGCGGGCTGGTGGTGTGCCCGCGGGGGGTCAGCGAGCGGGTGGTCAGTGGGTCGCCCTGCCGTACGTCCGGCAGCGGCCGCTCCCGGTCCTCCAGTTCCGCGTCTGGATCGTCGGCGCCCTCGACGTAGGCGCGCAGGAAGCCGGGAAAGGTGATGACCTTCCCCGATGCCGAGAACTCGGCGTCCTCCCCAACGGACGAGGTCGCGCCGAGCCGGATCGTGGCGCTCGTGCCGCGGGCGTCCGCCATCTGGCTGGCCACTGTCCGCTGCCAGATCAGCTCGTAGAGCCGGTAGGAGTCGACGTCAAGCTCGCCACGAACCTCACCCGGGGTCCGGAAGTGGTCCCCGGCGGGTCGGATGGCCTCGTGGGCCTCCTGCGCGTTCTTGACCTTCTTGGCGTACGTGCGGGGGCGTGCCGGCACGTACTCCGGCCCGTACAGGCTCGCAGCCTGCGCGCGGGCCGCGGTCAGGGCGGTCTTGGACAGGTTCGTCGAGTCCGTCCGCATGTAGGTGATGTAGCCGTTCTCGTACAGCCGCTGCGCCACCTGCATCGTGCGCTGGCTGGAGAAACGCAGTTTGCGGCTGGCCTCCTGCTGCAACGTCGAGGTCATGAACGGTGGGTACGGCGAACGGCGGTAGGGCTTGGTCTCCACCGAGCGCACCGTGAATGCGGCGTCGGCGAGCCGCTCGGCCAGCGACCGGGCGGTGGCCTCGTCCAGCCGCGTCACCCCGGAGGAGACGAGCTGTCCCGTCGGGGAGAAGTCACGACCCGTCGCGATCCGGTTGCCGTTCAGGGCGATCAGGGTTGCCGGGAGCGGGGTCTTCTCGACCCCGTCGCCGCAGGCGGAGCCGGCGCCGGGTCCGCCCGGCCCGGATCCCGGTGTGCCGTCCGCGTCCGACCACGCCTGGCGGGCGACGGTCGCCCCGAACAGGCCCTCGATGTTCCAGTACTCCGCCGAGCGGAACCGCATCCGGGCACGTTCCCGCTCCACCAGGATGCGGGTCGCCACGCTCTGGACCCGGCCCGCCGACAGCCTCGGCATGACCTTCTTCCACAGCACGGGAGAGACCTCGTAGCCGTAGAGGCGGTCCAGGATGCGACGCGTTTCCTGAGCGTTGACCAGGTTCTTGTCGATATCGCGCGGATTGTCGACGGCCCGCTGGATCGCCTGGGGGGTGATCTCGTGGAACACCATCCGCTTGACCGGCACCGTCGGCTTCAGCGTCTGGAGCAGATGCCAGGCGATGGCCTCGCCCTCGCGGTCCTCGTCCGTCGCGAGGTAGAGCTCGCTGGCGTCTTTCACGAGCGCCTTGAGCTTGCTGACCTGCGGTTTCTTGTCCGGCGTCACGATGTAGAGCGGTTCGAAGTCGTTGTTGACGTCGACGCCGAGCCGAGCCCACGGCTTGCCCTTGTGCGCGGCCGGGACATCGGCGGCACTGCGCGGGAGGTCACGGATGTGCCCGATACTGGATTCGACCTGCCACCCCGGACCGAGATAGCCGGCGATCGTCTTCGCCTTCGCTGGCGATTCCACGATCACCAGGCGGTTGCCCGGGCCGGAGCCGGTGGCGCGGCTGCCGTGGGCGCCGGTGGCTCCGCCTGAGCCGTTCGCCGAATGGCCAGCCTCCGTTCGCCCGTTCGCCGTCCTGCCGTTCGCCGTCCGGCTGGTGGCGCCGGCGGGTACGTCGGCCGATGCCTCGCTCGAGCCGGTCTCCGGCGGGAGCCCGGCCTCGGTGGGCTCGGCGACCGGTGCGGATGACCGCGCGGTCGCCCGTGTCGTCGTCTTCGTGCGCGCTGGCACTTCTCTCCTCGGTGCGACGTGCTCGTTTTAGTGCTCTGTGGGGCGAAAGCGTAGGTTGCTTCTACGGAGCGTAGGTCTCGAACATGGCGGATGTTGCGGAGGCGGAGCGCGTTACTGGATCTGGCGGGGGCGGTGCGGGTGTCCGGCGGACGGTGGTCGTGCGGGCGGCGGCCGTCGGAGTGAGAGCGGTGCCTCGCAGCACCGTACGCTGCCATTCCGTCTCGCGGATCCTCCCGTCCGGGTATGGCGACCGTAGCCCGACGCTCACCCGCTGCTTCCCGATCCGATGTGGGTGGCACGGATGGTCCGCTGGCGCATCACCCGGCCCACGGGCGGTACCCGATCCCGATTCCGAGGTTCCATCGGTGTGAAACAGCGCCGCCGACCCGCGTGGCCTCGTGCGAGCCGCGGGGGTCGGCGGTGGCGGAGCGATGTGGGTCAGGCGTTGATCTTCTCGCTGGGAGCCGGTGTCGGTTGTGTCATATCGGGCACATCGTTGATCATTGAGCTCCGTCGCTTGGAGATGATGATCACGGCTGCGATGGCGGCGAGGGCGGCGAGGGCGACACCGATGCGCAGCCCCGTGTTCTCGTCCGCGCCCACCGAGTACTTTACGACCGTCGGAGCGATCAGCAGGCTGACCAGATTCATCACCTTGAGCAGCGGGTTGATCGAAGGGCCGGCGGTGTCCTTGAATGGATCTCCCACGGTATCGCCGATCACCGTGGCCGCGTGGACCTCCGAGCCTTTTCCGCCGTGGTGGCCGTCCTCGACCATCTTCTTCGCGTTATCCCAGGCCCCGCCGGAGTTCGCGAGGAACACGGCCATCAGCACGCCGCCGGCGATGGCGCCGCCGAGGAACGCGCCGAGTGGCGGGTATCCTAGGCCGAAACCGACCGCGATTGGGGCGAGAACCGCCAGCGTTCCCGGTGTAATCAGTTCACGGAGCGAATCGCGGGTGCAGATGTCGACGACCGCACTGTAATCCGGCTTCTCGTCGCCGGTCATGATTCCAGGCCTGGACCGGAACTGGTTGCGTACCTCCAGGACGACCCGCCCGGCCGCGCGGCCCACCGCATTGATCGCGAGCCCGGAGAACAGGAAGACCACGGACGCACCTATGGTGAGCCCGACCAGCGCGTCGGGGTAGGCGATGTTCAGGCCGCCAACGGTGCCCCGACCCGCCTCGGG
>NZ_CDWWXB010000038.1:15243-16716 GCF_977971855.1 Frankia sp. CoWAU3
GAGGCGGCGAGCACCGCGGTGGCGATCGCGATGCCCTTCGTGATCGCCTTGGTGGTGTTGCCGACGGCGTCGAGCGAGGTGAGGATGGCCGCACCCGCCTCGTCCATGTCGCCGGACATCTCGGCGATGCCCTGTGCGTTATCGCTCACCGGCCCGAAGGTGTCCATCGAGACGATGACACTCACCGTCGTCAGCAGACCGGTCCCCGCCAGCGCCACCGCGAACAGCGCGATCGTGACGCTGCCGGAGCCGAGCAGGTAGGCGCCAAAGATCGCGGCACCGATAAGCAGCGAAGAATAGACCGCCGACTCCAGACCCACCCCGATTCCGGCGAGGATGTTGGTGGCTGGTCCGGTGAGCGACGCCTTTGCGATGTCCCGCACCGGCCGGCGGCCGGTCTCGGTGAAATACCCGGTTAGCAGCTGAATGGCGGCGGCGAGCACGATCCCGATCAGGACCGCGCCGATCGCGATCACTCGTGGATTACCGGACTGGGTGCTTCCCTGCATCCCGGGGAAATCGGCGAAGCTCGTCGGGAGGTAGAGCAGTGAGACGGCGACGACGCCGATCGCGGACACCACCGCGGAGATGAAGAAACCCCGGTTGATGGCGGACATTCCGGTGCGGTCACCGGTCCGCGGCGACACCGCGAAGATTCCGATGACCGCGGTCACAACCCCGACCGCCGGGATGAGCAGGGGGAACACCAGGCCGCGTTCGCCGAACGCCTCGACCCCGAGAATCAGCGCCGCGACGAGCGTCACCGCATAGGATTCGAACAGGTCGGCGGCCATGCCGGCGCAGTCGCCGACGTTGTCGCCGACGTTGTCGGCGATCGTCGCGGCGTTGCGGGGATCATCCTCAGGAATCCCCTGTTCCACCTTGCCGACCAGGTCCGCCCCGACATCGGCGGCCTTGGTGAAGATCCCTCCGCCTACTCGCATGAACATCGCGAGCAGAGCGGCGCCGAATCCGAATCCCTCCAGGACCTGGGGGGCGGTGTCCCGGAAGACGAGGACCACGGCCGCCGCCCCCAGGAGTCCGAGACCGACGGTGAACATCCCCGCCACCCCCCCGGTACGGAAGGCGATACGGACGGCGGCTCGTTCCCCTCGGGTCATGGCGGCGGCGGCAGTGCGGGTGTTGGCCCGGGTCGCCAGCGACATCCCGACGAATCCGACCAACGCGGAGAAGATCGCACCGACCACGAAGAAGATCGACCGACCGATCTTCGCTCCAGTGTTCTCGGCTGGCAGGAGCAGCAGTACGAAGGGGATGACGACGACGAATCCCGCGAGCGTGGTGAACTGCCGTCTGAGATAGGCGGCGGCGCCCTCCTGGACCGCCCGGCCGACCTCCACCATCCTCGGGGTACCTGGACTCGCCGCCAATACCTCACGAACCAGATAACCGGCAACAAGCAATGCGAGGGCTGCGACTATCGCCACACCGGCGACCAGGCCGAGGGCTCTG
>NZ_CDWWXB010000038.1:17046-20914 GCF_977971855.1 Frankia sp. CoWAU3
CCAGAGCCCTCGGCCTGTAGGGCTTGGATCGAGGACATGGCTCCTCCCGGTCTGCTCTGTGCGCCCTCCGTGAGGGTGCCGGTGCTCTCGGGCGCCCTCACGGCGGTCGCCACGGCATCGAGACGGTCACGGCCACGCGCCGCATCCGGCGGCGCTTTGGGCGAGATCGGTCGGTTCTTCCCATTTCTAAGCATCTGACCGGTCTCACGGGGAGCACCAAGGGAATCACGGATGGTTGGATCAGCCGTCCATGAGATGCGGCGGAGTCTATCCACACGTCTGTGACGTGCGCTCGTTTTTCAGCAGCGGCGGCCCGGGTCGCGTGCTCTCGGGTACCTCTCACCGCCCCGGCGATAATCCGGAAACGGATCGATTCAGGAATATTCGGCATAAAAAGATCACTCGTGCTGTTACTGACATGGCAGACTGGCGCCGTGGCTCCACCTCCATGTCAGGTTCCATGTGCCCTGCCTTCGGAACCTGGCGCGGGGCACATGGCGGCACGGTCGGAGGCTGGAACAGTCGCCGGGCCCAGGCAGGGAGACCGGAGAGGTCCTACACCGCGGATTCGCAGGGGTCCGATGTGGCGCCGGTGTGCCAGGTCATCGCGACAACCGTACCCACGCCGTCGGGGCCGCGCCTGATCTCGATCTCGTCGACGAGTCCCTCGATGAGGGCGAGTCCGAGCCCCGGTGGGAAACCAGAGTTGTCCGCCGAGAGATCGTCGTCCGCCGGTTCCGCCCAACCCGGCGGCTGAGTCGACTCGGATCCGAGTTCGAGCAGGGTGGTCGCGGTGACGAGGCCACCGTCCGGACCGGGGGCGACCTCGTCTCCGGTCCGGCCGCAGTCGGCCACCGTGATGGTGAAGGAATCGGCGCCATCGGTGAGCGCGACATGCACCGGGGCCTGCGGCGCATGCCTGCGGTTGACGCGCACCGCTCGGGTGCATGCCTCCGTCACCGCAAGTTTGATCTCGTCGGCCGCGCTGACCGGAACTCCCGCGCGCCGGCTGACCGCCGTCGCAATCATCCTGGCGGTACGAACGTGCCCGTTCAGTGCAGCGAACCGCAGCTCAACGGTGGGCATACGGCGGGCCTGCCTTTCGCGAAAGAGTGATGTTCGGCTCAGTCGCTCGCGGCAAGGGCTTCCTCGATGGAGGAGTGGATGGGGAAGACCTTGGTCAGGCCGGTGATCCGGAAAATCTTCAGGATGCGCTCCTGAGTGCAGACCAGACGCAGCGCACCCTCGTGCGCACGCACCCGCTTGAGCCCGCCGACGAGGACCCCGAGGCCCGTCGAATCGAGGAACTCGACGCCTTCCATGTCGACGACGAGGTGGTATGACCCCCCGGACACGAGATCGATGAGCTGCTCGCGAAGCTTCGGCGCGGTGTAGACGTCGATCTCGCCGCCCACCACCACGACCGTGTGGTTGCCTTCCTGGCGTGTCGTGAGGGACAGGTCCACGGATCCTCCTTGTGTGCCTCCGGCCGTCCCGTGCTTCGGGCGACCGACATCACGGCGCCATTACCCTCCCACGAGGAGGATCAATCCGGTGTGCCGCGACACAGATCGCGGGCCCGGTGTTGCGGCATCGCCGGCTGATGACGTCTAATGAAATGTATCCCCGATCTTGGCGCTCGTGTGGGGGTCGACCGACTGCATCGGCGGTTTCGGCGCAGCTGGTCCCGCGGGGACACTCCGTGGTCCGTCTGCCGTCTTGTCATCGGCCTCGCTGCCCGTAGCCACGCCGAGATGATCTTCGGCCCGGGGGCCCGAGAGGGCGATGTTCCGGGGGTTCGTCCGGCTGAGGGGCGCCGTGACCGCGTCGAGACGCATATCCTCGATCGTCGTGGGCTCGCCGGTGGATGTCGACGGCGCGGACACGGCCCTTGCCGGGCTGCGCCGCGACGTGCGACGAGCGCGGTGCATGACGCACATCGAGCGCGTCCCGGCTCGGGACGGCTGCCCGGCGCCATGGCCGGACTGGATCGATCCGGTCCTGCGGGGACGGTGGACGGCCGCCGGGATCGCGAGCCCCTGGAGTCACCAGGCAGCTGCCGCCGAGGCCGCATACGCCGGGCGCAGCGTGGTGCTGGCGACCGGCACGGCCTCGGGCAAGTCGCTTGGCTATCTGATGCCGGCGCTGTCCCGGCTGCTCGCCGAGCCTGGTGCCCGGGCACTCTACCTGGCGCCCACGAAGGCGCTGGCCCACGACCAGCTTAGAGCAGTGCGGTCGCTGCGGCTCACCGGTATCCGGGCCGCCGTGTTCGACGGGGACACGCCGGCGGCCGAACGGGACTGGGTCCGGGCGCACGCCGGCCTGGTCCTGACCAACCCCGACATGCTCCACCGTGGCATCCTGCCCTTCCACCGGCGGTGGACCCAGTTCCTGCGCGGCCTGCGTTACGTCGTCGTCGACGAGTGCCACGGCTACCGAGGGGTGTTCGGCGCACACGTGGCCGCGGTGATCCGCCGGCTGCGGCGGATCTGCGCGCGCTACGGGACCGATCCGGTGTTCCTGCTCGCGTCCGCGACCGTCGCCGATCCCGGGGTCTCGGCCGCACGGCTCACCGGCGTGGAGGTCGAGGTGGTCGACGTCGACGGATCTCCGCGGGGGCCACTGGACTTCGTGCTCTACGAACCTCCGCTGCTCACGACCGGGCAGAGCTCGCCGGACCGGGAGGGCCCGACCTCCGCGCCCGGCCCGGGCGAGAACGGCGCCCCCGTCCGCCGGTCGGTGACAGCCGAGTCCGCGGACCTGCTGACGGACCTCGTCGCGGACGGTGTGCGCACCCTGGTCTTTGTCCGCTCGCGACGGGCCGCCGAGGTGGTGGCGGTGACCGCCCGCCGCGAACTCGGTCGGATCACCGCGGACCTCGCCGACCGGGTGGCGGCGTATCGGGCAGGCTACCTGCCGGAGGAGCGACGGGCCCTGGAGGAGGATCTCCGCTCGGGCGCCCTGCTCGGGGCGGCCGCGACGTCGGCACTCGAGCTCGGGGTGGACATCAGCGGGCTGGACGCCACCGTCACCGCCGGTTTTCCCGGCACGCTCGCCTCGCTCTGGCAGCAGGCCGGACGCGCCGGGCGGGATGGCCGGCGATCGCTGGCCGTGCTGGTCGCCCGGGACGATCCGCTTGACACCTACCTGGTGCATCATCCCGAAGCCATCTTCGGACGGCCGGTGGAGGCCAGCGTCTTCGACCCCGACAATCCCTACGTGCTCGCTCCGCACCTGGAGTGCGCCGCGGCCGAGCTGGCGCTGACCGAGGCGGATCTGGCGTTGTTCGGACCGACCGCTGCGTTCGCCGTCGACGACCTGGTCCGCCGAGGACGGCTGCGCCGCCGGCCCACAGGCTGGTTCTGGACGCAACGGGCCCGGCCGGATGTGGACATCCGAGGGGCGGGAGGACCACCGGTTCGCATCGTCGAAGCGCGGACCGGTCGGCTCCTGGGCACCGTGGACGCCGCGACCTCGCACACGACGGTGCACGCTGGCGCGGTCTATCTCCACCAGGGATCGAGCTTCGTGGTCGAGGACCTCGACCTCGAGGAATCCGTCGCGTTCGTATGCGAGTCGACGCCGGAATGGACGACCACCGCGCGTGACCACACCGACATCAGGGTGGTGGAGTCGTCGCGATCCCGGGTGCTGCCCGACGTGGAGGTGCACCTCGGCGTGGTCGAGGTCACCAGCCAGGTCGTCGGATACCAGCGGCGGCTGATCGCGACGGGCGAGGTACTCGGGCAGGAGCCTCTCGATCTGCCGCCGCGTCAGCTGCGGACCCGGGCCGTCTGGTACACGCTGTCCGACGACCTGCTTGCCCGAGCCGCGATCGAGCCTGCGGATGTCCCCGGCGCCGTCCACG
>NZ_CDWWXB010000038.1:21155-22078 GCF_977971855.1 Frankia sp. CoWAU3
CCGCCGAACACGCGGCGATCGGTCTGCTCCCGCTGTTCGCGACCTGTGACCGTTGGGATATCGGCGGTGTCTCGACGGCGCTCCATCCGGACACCGAACGCACCAGCGTCTTCGTCTACGACGGACACGCCGGCGGGGCGGGTTTCGCTGAACGGGGATTCCTCCGAATCGGTGCCTGGCTGGCTGCGACCCGGGACGCGATCGAAGCGTGTGAGTGCCCGGCGGGGTGCCCGTCGTGCGTCCAGTCGCCCAAATGCGGAAATGGCAATGAGCCGCTCGACAAGGCGGCTGCCTGGCGGCTCCTCGCCGCGGTGACCGCCATGATCGGCTAGCCCCGTGACCACTTCGCCGCGGCGTGGTTCCCCCGCGACCGGACCCGGGTATGTCGACCAGATCGACTTTTCTCCGTCGTTTATACCAACGTCCATGGTTCTGGAGGTCTCGGTGGTAACCGTCGGTGTCGTGCTGTTGCTGGTGGCTGGAGTTCTCACCGCGGATCTCGTGTTGGAGAACAGCGGTCACACCGTAGTCCTGATCATGGGACAGATGCTCTCGTTCGACACCTGGGGCCTGTTCGTCCTCGGCCTGGCCACGGGAGTGCTGGTAGCGGCCGGTGTGCAGCTCTTCCTGCAGGGCTTCGCGCGGGATCGCCGCCGCCACCGGATGGAACGCCAGCGCGCCCGGGAGATGGAGGCGCTGGTGCGTTCCGCGCCGCCCGTGCCCGCCACCGGCGGCCCCCGGTCCGTCGAAGCCGCCACCGGCGGGGCGCGAACCCGGACGGCCCCGCCCGAGGCGCGCCCGGCGGCCGCTCCGGCCTCCGTAACCGCTCCGATGCCCGCGGCTGCTCCCACCGCGGCGTCCTCGGGCCAGATCATCACCCATCCCCACCGGGGCGACCGGATCGTCGCCCGCGTCGCTGATCT
>NZ_CDWWXB010000038.1:22388-23605 GCF_977971855.1 Frankia sp. CoWAU3
AACCTCGCGAGGGCGTCCGTTCCGGAACCGGGTCGTCCACGCCGACCGGGAAGTAGACACCATCCGCTCCTCCCCACGGCCCGGCACGGGCGTGGGCGGACAGCTCCGGGAGCGGGCCGAGTACCGTCGGTAGGCGCGCGAGGACCGTCACCTCGACGGCGTTGCCGTCGACCCGGCAGGCTGCCAGCCGCGCCCCGTTGGCTGCGCTGACCTCGTCGGCCCGCGCGCACACCGTCCGCTGGTCGGCGGGCGGCATCGCTGCGGCCGCGAGGGCGGCGAGATCCGCCGCTCCAGCGGCCCGCTGCCGGACCGCGCTGATCACCGTCACGGTGAACGCGACGCTCACCAGCGAGAGCAGCGCGAACAGGACGGCCAGCAGCCATACCGTCGCGGACCCCGCATCGGGGGCCGCGACGGACGGCGCTACCCCCGGCGTGACGGTCGGCAGCGTCCTCAGCCGGCGCGCCCCGCTCACGACACCATCCGGGCCGGGCATCCGGTGGGGGCATCGGACGGAAGATCGGACGGAAGATCGACCGTCGCCTCGACGGGGGTGACGGCCCGCGCCGCCACCTCGATGCCGGGAACCAGCCGGCTGACGCCGATGCCACCGACGTGCACCGACACCTGGACCTCGAGCCGACCCGCGCCGCGGTGCAGCGTCACGGTGGAGCCGACGGGTGCCGCCTGGATCACCATGGTGTGCACGGCCGAATCCGGCTCCCCCCTGGCGGCCAGGCGGGCGCCGATGCGTGCCGCGTCGGCGCATCGGGTCTGGGCTGCGACGGCACCGAGCATCCAGGCAGCCAGGAAGAAGACGACGAACAGTGAGGGCAGGCCGATCGCGAGCTCGGCGGTGGCCTGGCCGCGGTCCGACCCGCGGACGGATCTCCCACGTCGGCGGGTCACCGGCTGCGGCGGCTGCTGGGAGGAGCGCACAGGCATCACGGCCGCGCTCAGAACGCCACGGTCAGCGCGCGCTGCACCACCGAGGAGACCAGCGACCGGGTCGCGGAGCTCGATACCACCGCGTAGAGGACGCCGGCGAACGCCACGGCCGCAAGCGTGCCGACCGCGTAGTCCAATGTGTGTCTATGCATCCTCCGGGACAGGGGTCAGTCTACCCGCTCACAGGGCCTCTGACCAGGCATTTTGCCGTTTCGGCCGTCCGCGACGGAGCGCCCTAAACGATCTTGCGAGAGAGCTGTCCGCGAGCC
>NZ_CDWWXB010000039.1:0-14524 GCF_977971855.1 Frankia sp. CoWAU3
CTCCAATTCATAGCCACTTAACGCAACAGGCCGTCACACCACGCGACCTTCGCGCAGCCCTGTGCTGTGACCTGATGTGGCACGCCTCGTGTCGTGACATGAATCGCCCGCAACCCCTGGCAATCTTGGTTGTTCCTGACGCAACCGAGAGGCCACGGAGCTACGGGCTTGGACGATCATACGAATGACGCGACGCGGTTGCTCGACATCGACGGTCTGACGGTGTCGCGCGTCGAGATGCTCGCGGGCAGGACACGGCAGGTGTGGCTTGCGACCGCGGACGAGACGGCGCGGGCGTGCCCGGGTTGCGGGGTGTTCGCGCGCAGGGTCAAGGGCGTCGTGACCACTCGGCCGCGTGACCTGCGCTACGGCCCGTCCCCCCTGCGACTGGTGTGGGTCAAACGCCGCTGGTACTGCCAGGAACCACTGTGCGCGAAGCGGTCGTTCACCGAGTCGCTGCCGGCGGTGCCGGCGCAGGCACGGTTGACGACCCGGCTACGCGAGCAGGCCGGCCGGCTCGTGGTCGACGGGATCTGCGCGACGGTGGTAGCCAGCGCGCGGCACCTTGCGCTGTCCTGGCCGACGGTCATGGACGCGGCGCGCGACGTGGCCGCGCCGTTGACCGACACCGCCTCACCGCCGGTGGACGTGCTCGGGATCGACGAGACCCGCCGAGGCCGGCCGCGCTGGCGGCCCGCGGACCGCGTTCCCACACCGGCGTCCCCCGAACCTGCTGGCGGCGCGCCCGCCGTCCCTGCGCCCGCCGAGACCGTCGAGCCCGACCCGGCGGGTGGCGAGCCGGCGAAGACCCGGGTGCTCGCCGACCGGTGGCATGTCGGATTCACCGACCTGGCCGGCGGGCAGGGCATGCTCGGCCAGGTCGAGGGCCGCACCACCGACGACGTCGCGTACTGGCTGGCCAGCCAGACACCGTCCTGGCGCGACCGGATCACCCACGTGGCGATCGACATGTGCACGGTGTTCGTCGCCGCGGTCCGCCGCTACCTGCCGGGCGCCACCCTGGTCGTCGACCACTTCCACGTCGTGAAACCCGCGAACGACGCCGTCACAGAGGCCCGCCGCCGGGTCACCACCCAGCTACGGGGCCGCCGCGGCCGCGACACCGACCCCGAATGGAAGATCCGTAACCTGCTGGCCCGCAACCGCGAGAACCTCACCGACCGCCAGCTGACGAAACTGTGGAACACCCTCGTCGACCTCGGCGAACCCGGCCAGACGATCCTGACCGCCTGGATCGCCAAGGAAGAACTACGCGCGCTGCTCGCACTCGCCCGCACCCACCCCGCCCGCACCGTGATCGCCCACCGGGTCGTCAAGCTCGACGCCCGCAACGCCTTCGGCTACCGCAACCCCGAAAACCAGCGGCTACGAAAACGCTGCGCAACCACCCGCCGAACCCGCAGATGCCTCAACCCCGCTTAACTTCGAAGAGCCGGTAATCCGGAACCCGACCGGCGGCGTCCCGGCGGCGGTTCACCCGACCGGAACGCGTCTGTCACCCGCGTCCTGCGTTCCCAGGCGTCATGGTTGTCTTCTGACTGGTTGAACGAGCCGCTCTGGTTGGACGAGCCGCTGGTGAACGGGCCTCGACGATCCCGTCATGACCGCGCTACGGCAGTGGTGCTCCCAGACCGAGACCACCTACCGCCTGGTCCGTTGGCTTACCGGCTGCCGGTCGTCGGCGGTGGTCGGGGTGGTCGAGGTGGTCGAGGTGGTCGGGGTGGTCGGGGTGGTCCTCGAACAGGATCCGCGCCATGGTGCGCGCCAGTTCGTGATGAAGCTGGACGTCGGCCCGACAGGCGACGCGGGACCCCAACCCGGCGAATTCGCGCGCCACTGGCGGACGATCGCCGACGCCCTCGGGTTCACCGAGCGCCACCTCGCCACGCCCGTCCATCAGCCGGTCGCGGTCGGCGATGGACGATGATTCGTCTTCCAACAGGTCGCGGGTGGCAGCCTTCGAGAGCTGGTCACGCTGCGCGCCCTGCTGGAGGCTGTCGTCCACCCGCGGCGGGCCGGGCGCCGGGGGGACTCCGGCAGCGGTCCGACGGAGACCTCGTGCCGCGGTGGCTGTTCCTGCTCATCGACCGGGTCCGATCGGCGGCGGAGGACTGGGCACGTCGGGCCGGTCTGGTCGACCTGTGGCGCGACCAGATCCCGCTGTCCCTGCTGGCCGTCGCCCTGACCTGCCTCGGACGGACATCCACCCGGCCGGAGGACCAGGGATGCTTCCGGCGGCTCGCGGCGAACAGCGCCGCGGTGTTCCTCGACCGGCATCACCCCGACAGCCGGCATCCGGACCGGCCGCACGAGGGCCTGCCGCAGAGGGATCCGCCGCACGAGGAGCGCCCGGACGGGGACCGACGCAACCCGGGCGAGCGGCCCTGGACGCGGATGACCCGACCGGGTCCGCGTGCAGACTCGCTCACCGTCCTGGTCGAGGCCTGTGCCGTGCCGGCCGCATTCGATCAGGCCTCCTCGGCCCACCTCGACCTGTCCAACCTGGCCAAGGCCGATGCCCGCAAGACGCTCCTGCGGCGGCTGGCTGGGCGCTGAGAGAAGGATTGACGTTTCCGGCCTGCATTGACTCCGGCGACCGACCCAGGGTGGCCGCCGCGGACAACGGAAAGGACAACGGAAAGTTGTGGAGGATTGAGCACGGTCCGACGGCGTCAAACCATGCTCAACCCTCCACATTTCACCGGGCCGCCGGAGCGACTGCTCCGGATTCGGGGTCGGGGTCGGCCGGGCCCGCCACGGACATCACCACCAGCAGCTGGTCCAGGGCGACGAGGTCGCCGGGCCGGACGAGTACTTCCTTGACGATCCCGGCGCCCGTCGCCGAGACGGTGTGCTCCATCTTCATGGCCTCGACGACGGCCAGCGACTGCCCGTCCGCCACGGTCATCCCCGGTGCGACCAACACCGCGGTCACCGTGCCCGGCATGGGGCTACGCGCCTGCCCGCCGGGCACCGGCCCGGCCCCGGTGCCCGGCACCGGAATCACCTCGGCCAGGCCCCACGCCCCACCGTCGCGGCCAAGCCAGAGGATCCCGTCGGCGGGCTCCCACGCGTAGGCCCACCGGGTGGTGACCGCACCGATCGTGACGAGCAGCTCGTCGCCGAGCTGACTGACCGATGCGGCGACCGGCGGCCCGTCGGCGATCCGGACCCGGGCCGCATCGGGGGTGCCGCGCGCCGCGACCCGCAGCGTTGACACCGTCCGCACCGCCCGCTCCCCGCGTCCCGGCTCCGCCCCATCCCCGTGGCCGTTACCATCCCCGTGGCCGTTACCATCCCCGTGGCCGTTACCATCCCCGTGGCCGTTACCATCCCCGCCCTCAACCCCGGCCCCGATCTCGGGTGGCGCGCTGCCACCAGGTTCGGCGCCGTCGGGGCCGCCGGACGGTACTGCCCCACCGGGCAGGGCGACCTCCCAGGTCAGCCACGCGGGCTCACCGGGCCGCCATCCGGAGGGGATGTCCCACGGGTCGACCACCGGACCGGCCGGTTGCAACGTCAGCAGCCTGGCCAGGGCGTATCCGAGGAACGCCTCGCCGGGCAGATCGTCCGGGGTGAGGGCGGCGAGATCACGTTCGACGAGACCGGTGTCGAGCCGCCCGGCGACGACGTCCGGATGGGCGAGCAGCGAGCGCAGGAAGCCGATGTTGGTCGTCACCCCGAGCAGGACCGTGCCGGCGAGCGCGGTGTCGAGGCGGGCGATCGCGGCGGCGCGGTCCGCGCCCCAGGCGATCACCTTGGCCAGCATAGGATCGTACGTGGTGCTCACGATGTCCCCGGCCCCGATGCCGGCGTCGACGCGGATGGCCGGCCCGGCCGGTTCCCGGAAAGTCAGCACCCTACCGCCGGTCGGCAGGAATCCCCGCCCGGGGTCCTCGGCGTAGATCCGCGCCTCCACCGCGTGCCCGGTCAGGCGGATGTCGGCCTGACCGAAGCGCAACGGCTCCCCGGCCGCGATCCGGATCTGCTCGGCGACCAGGTCCACCCCCGTCACCAGCTCGGTGACCGGATGCTCGACCTGGAGCCGGGTGTTCATCTCCATGAAGTAGAACTCATCCGGCGCGTCGGCGGACAGGATGAACTCGACCGTGCCCGCTCCGACGTAGCCGACGGCGCTGGCGACGGCGACCGCCGCCCCCCCGAGCCGCTCCCTGGTCCGCGCGTCGAGCGCCGGCGCCGGCGCCTCTTCAACAATCTTCTGGTAGCGCCGTTGCAGGCTGCACTCCCGCTCACCCAGGTGGAGCACGCTGCCGTGCTCGTCGGCGAGGATCTGGACCTCGACGTGGCGGGGACGGGTGATGAACCGCTCCACGTACAGGGTGTCGTCCCCGAAGCCGGCGGCGGCCTCCCGGCGGGCCGACGCGATCGCCTCCGGCAGCCGGGCGGGCTCGCGGACGATGCGCATCCCCTTGCCACCACCCCCTGCCGAGGGTTTGAGCAGCACCGGATAGCCGATCTGACCGGCGGCCTCGGCGATCGCGGCATCGCTCATGCCCGGCGCCGACCGGCCCGGCACGACCGGCACCCCCACCTCGGCCACCGTCCGCCGCGCGGTGATCTTGTCGCCCATCACCTGCACCGCGGCAAGCGACGGTCCGATGAAGAGCACTCCGGCCGTCTCACAGGCCTGTACGAAGGCCGCGTTCTCGGCGAGAAAGCCATAACCGGGATGGACGGCCTCCGCCCCGGACACCCTCGCAGCCTCCAGCACGGCCTCGATGCTGAGGTAGCTCTCCTTCGTGGGCGCCGGGCCCAGCCGCACCGCGACATCCGCCTCCCGGACGTGCCGCGCCCCGGCGTCGGCGTCTGAGTAGACGGCGACGGACCGGATACCGAGATCGCGCAGTGTGCGGATCACCCGGACGGCGATTTCACCCCGGTTCGCGACGAGCACCGACGAGAACGTCAGACCCGACGTTCCCGGCGCCCTCGGCGGCACGACGCCCGCCGACCGGACCGGCGTGGAATGGCCATCCGGACCGTGGCCGGCACCGCCGCCGTGACCGGCGGAACCAGCGGAACCGGCGGAACCCGCGATGCCGGGATCGCCGCCTGCGTGATTCGTGGCGGACAGATCAGCCGTGGACACCCTTGATCCTCACGATTGGTTTCCTCACATCGGATGTTTCCGCACGCCAGGATGTCCCCCTCACATCCGGAAGACGCCGTAGCCCACCGGTTCCAGCGGAGCGTTCGCCGCCACCGACAGGCCCAGGCCCAGCACCATACGGGTGTCGGCCGGATCGATGACACCGTCGTCCCACAGCCGAGCGGTCGAATAGTACGGGCTGCCCTGCTCCGCGTACCGATTCAGGATCGGTGCCCGGAAGGCGACCTCGTCGGCCTCGCTCCAGGCGACCCCCGCGGCTTCCATCTGGTCCCGGCGCACGGTCGCCAGCACCGCCGCCGCCTGCTCCCCGCCCATTACCGAGACGCAGGCATTCGGCCACATCCACAGAAAGCAGGGCGAGAATGCCCGGCCGCACATCGAGTAGTTACCCGCGCCGAACGAACCACCGATCACCACGGTGAACTTCGGCACCCGGGCACAGGCAACCGCGTTAACCATCTTCGCGCCATGCTTCGCGATGCCGCCGGCCTCGTACTCCCGACCCACCATGAAACCGGTGATGTTCTGCAGGAACACCAACGGGATACCGCGTTGATCGCAGAGCTCGATGAAATGTGTGCCCTTCAGCGCCGACTCGCCGAAGAGCACCCCGTTGTTCGCGACGATCCCCACGGGATGGCCATGGAGGCGGGCGGTCCCAGTGACCAGCGTCGTTCCGTACTCCTTCTTGAACTCCGCGAAACGGCTGCCGTCGACGATGCGCGCGATCACCTCTCGCACGTCATAGGGGATGCGCCCGTCCGTCGGTACCGCAGCGTACAGCCCGGCCGGGTCGACCGCCGGTGCCTCGGTCGGCTCCAACTCCCACGGCCGCGGCCCGCGCGGCGCGAGGCCCGCGACGATGGAGCGCACAATCCGCAGCGCATGGGCGTCGTCCTCGGCCAGGTGATCGGTCACCCCGGAGGTGCGGGAGTGTAGCAGCCCGCCGCCGAGATCCTCGGCCGACACCACCTCGCCGGTCGCGGCCTTCACGAGCGGCGGACCACCGAGGAAGATCGTCCCCTGATTCCTGACTATCACCGCCTCGTCGGCCATCGCGGGAACGTACGCGCCGCCCGCCGTGCACGAACCGAGCACCGCCGCGATCTGGGAGATTCCCAGCGAGGACATCCGGGCCTGGTTGAAGAAGATCCGCCCGAAATGCTCCCGGTCCGGGAAGACCTGGTCCTGCAGCGGAAGAAACGCTCCCCCAGAGTCGACCAGATAGACGCAGGGCAGCCGATTCTGTAGCGCCACCTCCTGGGCGCGCAGATGCTTCTTCACGGTCAACGGATAGTAGGTGCCACCCTTGACCGTGGCATCGTTGGCGACCACCATGCATTCCCGACCCGAGATTCGGCCAATGCCGGTGATGATGCCCGCCCCCGGAACCGGATCCTCGTAAAAGCCGTTCGCGGCGAGCGGGGAGAGCTCCAGAAAAGGACTCCCCCGGTCGAGCAGCGTGTCGACCCGGTCGCGGGGCAGGAGCTTGCCGCGAGCCACGTGGCGGGACCGCGCCTGCTCCGACCCGCCGACCGCCGCCACCGCCAACCGCTCCTGGAGATCGGTCACGGCGTGCCAATGCCCCTCGGCATTGCGCCGTCCCTGTTCACCCGCGGCATCGACCCGACTGGTCAGGACCGGCATGGCCGCGGACCGCCGGACCTCGTCGGACCGCCGCCCCGCGATGGTTCCGGCGCGTGCTGCGCTCACAGTCACCCCCACGGGTGGACGTCGGGCCCCGAAACAACGCCTCCAAGTTAACGACCGCTAACCTTGTCGTCAAGGCAGACGGCGGCGGGGACCGTCGGGCAGACGGCCGATCCCCGTTGCCGGACCTTCACCCCTTCACCGACATTCACCCACCACCGAGACCGAGACCAGGATCCGGCGATCCGAAATACACCGGTTGCTCCCCGGCGGCTAACTTTAGCGATGCCTGACCGGTGGCGTCCGACCGGGACGGTCCGGCCACCCGACGGCACCGCGCAGGGCGCGGCGCCGTCGGGCCGGCGGGACTACCCGGCCCGCTCCCGGCCAGGCGGGCCCGAATCGGGAGTACGGCACGCAGCCGTCACAGGTACATGCCGTGACGGGCGTCCGTGGTGGTGGGCCGCGGCAGGCCCCGGCCGTCCCGCAGCGCGAACAGCTCCGCCAGCGTCATGCTCGACCGGACCCCCTCCGTGGAGCCCAGCCAGGACACCGCCTCGGTGTGTGGCAGGGCTCCCACCTCGATCTGGGCGAGACAGCGGCCGGGACGGACAACCGCGGGATGCATGCGCAGCAGATCCTCGTTCGTGGTCAGGGCGACCAGCACCTCGCGGCCCTGCCCGACCAGACCATCGGTGAGGTTCAGCAGTCGAGAGAGCTGCTGGCCAGCCGCACCCCGGCCGTCCCCACGGATCAGGTCGTCGCAGTCCTCGATCACCAGCAGCCGCCACCGGTGGGCGGGTGGCTCGCCCATGCGGTCGGTCGCCGCGCCCTGGGCACCATGACTGTCCGCATCCCCGGACCCGGCATCCCCGGACCCGGCATCGCCGCTGTCCGCATCCCCGGCCCACGCGATCCCGCTGTCGGTACCCCCGCCGTCGGCGCCGCGGGCGTCGGCGCTCTCCCCCTCCGGGTCCCCGTCGTCGTCGAAGCCGATCGCGACCTCCATCAGGTAGGCGGGATCGGCGAACAGCGCCTCGGGATCCAGGACGCAGTCGACCTGGCACCAGGATCGCCATTCGTTCGCCAGGGCCCGCAGCACGGTCGTCTTCCCGGTTCCCGCCGGACCATGCAGGAGGATCAGGCGGCCGACCACGTTGTCCCGGCGAACCGCCATGAGCCGGTCGAGCGGGCCCACGGCGGCCGAGGCGTAGTTGGCGCGGATCGAAGCCCACGTCGTGGTGGCCGTCCGGCGGCTGGTCCGGATCGGACCACGCTGACTGGACAGATACCAGAAACCCATGTTGACGGCGTTGTCCGCACCGCTCTCGGCGACGGACGAGCGGAGCACGTCCTCGATCACCACCCGGGCGAGCTGTTCGCTCACCGCGGTGACGGTCACCTCACCACCCCCGCCGCGCCAGCGCACGGCTCGCACCGTCCAGCCCTCGCCGACCGCGAGACGTGAATCGCGGGACTCCTCGACAACCGCGCGCAGGACCTTTGCCCCTGACGGCAGCAGCGTGGCTCCCGGCCGGAGCCGGTCGACCCGGGCACTGCGGGCCCAGGGCTGCTCACCGGTTGTGAAAGGAGCCAGGGCGAGTGCGTCGACGACGTCGTAGGGCGTGTCCGAGTCGTCCAGGCCGACAACGAAAGGGAGCTTCATCCCTCCGCTCAGTGACTCGGAGACCATCCAGGACTTAGGCAGCGACGCCTTCTGATGTGGAACTGACACCTGTCCGATGGTCCCGGACAACTCAGCGTCCGGCCATCCCGTTGCGCGATTTACTCGGGCACATCGCGGGGGCCGTACACCGCCCGCGACCTGTCGCGTGCCTCCATCAGGGCCGATCCGAGGACGTTGCGGCCCGGCCAACCGCCCGGGGAATCTCCCGGCCCCACCACCGGTGCGCCTACCCTAAGTAATTCATCAGCCACTCCAGGCTTCTGCCTGGGAGGTGGTCAGGATGCCAGGAGGGCGACTCATCCACCGTCGGCGCCGACAGTCACCGCAGCCGGACGACCATGCCGGCACCGGGGCCGGTACCGGGGCCGGTAAGGGCGACGGTGACGCGAGGAAGCCCGGTGCCACGGGAACCGGTGCCACGGGAGCCAGCGCCACGACGAGCGGGGGCGTCCGGGTGGGCCGGGGTCCGTTCGACGCGGCGGACGCGCCCGATGACGGCCGGGCGCAAGCGGATTTCGGAGCTCTCGTGGTGCCGCGGGTGAACGGCACCCGGATCCGGGTCTCGGCCTCCGGGCCGATGCCCACCCTGGCCGCGATGGACGGGACATCCGTCCTGGAGCTGTCCGTCCTCGCCGCCCCGCGCAGCGGCGGCCTGTGGGCGTCGATCCGCGAGGACCTGGTGCTCTCGGCACCGGAGGACACGGAATGGAACGACGAGGACGGGCCCTACGGCCCCGAGCTGCGCATGCCGCTCGACACGGCCGTCGGCCGCCTGCCCGCCCGCATCTTCGGCATCGAGGGGCCGCGGTGGATCCTCTGTGCGGTCATCACCGGTGCGGCCGCGGTCGACGTGACGGCGGCGCCGCTGCTGGAGGAGGTACTGGACGGGCTCGTCGTCGTCCGGGGGGACGCGGCGATGCCGGTGCGCGAGCCCATCCCCTTCGAACGTCCCGACAGATTCGACCGTCCCGACCGAACAACCGACACCGCCGCGGCCATTCCGGAGCAATCCCCGGAACGCAGGATCATGACGCTGGCGCTGCGGGGAGCCAACCGCGAGGCCCCCCACCCGCGGCGTCGTGACCCGGCCCGTCCACCACCGGCCCGGCTCAGGCCCGTAGGGAGTCGGTGTACTCCACGAAGTAGACGAAGATCTGGACTGCGGCCTGGTAGAGATCGGTCCGGAGATGTTCATGGGCAGCACGCGGAGCTATCCGGTCGACGGTCCTCAGCCCAACGCCGGAAGCAGACGTGCAACGGCGGCCGTTCAGAGATCGTCTGTAAACGGATTTATCAAACCTGTTCACCATGCGGGAAGGATGGCGCGGTTCGGGTCGCCCGGGCCGGTCACCACCGGACCGGGGCTCCCCCCGGAGAGCACCCGGCACGACGGGCGGAGGTGCGGAGTGTCGGCCACGCTAGCGCTGGGTCTGCTGCTGCGGGGGCTCGTCTTGGTCGTGGTGGTTCGCGGTCGGGGCCGGCACGCCGTGTCCGGTCTCGGGCTGATGTTCGTCGGTGCCGCCATCGTCTACCACGGGGCGACGGAGGTCCTGCAGGTCCTGGTGCCATCCTATGGAAGGCGGGATAAACCCGGGCGAGGTGGGAGACCTCGGGGTCCGCCTGGACGGGAACTCCTACCCGTCGATAATCCTGCGACGGCTCCGCGACGGTTCTCCGCCCATCGGTCCGGTAACCCTGTGGAACGACGTCAACATCGTCGTCCCGCGTTTTCTCAATCCCGACAAACTGCATTCCGACCTGGAGTCGCGTTCCCTCAAGACGCGCCTGTCCGACACCTACGGGATCACCAACGCGTTTGACCGCCTGCCCACCCAGCTCGGCGAGCTGCTGCCCATCGGCGGTCCGCCGTGGATGGTGACCCTCGCGGCTCTGGCAGGATTCGTCCTCGTCCGACTGGAGTACGCGCTGCGCGAATGTCGCCATCCAGCGGCTCTCCTGGGCCTGCTGGCGCTGGTGGCCGCGATCCTGCAGTACGAAGGCGGGAGCGCGCTCTACGCGATCAACGGCCGCGGCGTCCTGGCCATCGCGGCCGGACTGTTCGTGTGGCGGAAACGACGGATCTTCCGGCCCGCAACGGTTCGGAGGCTGACCACCCTACCGCCGCTGTGCACCGGCACCCCGGCCACCGTCGCGCGGGCCGGCTCCGACGAGGACGGCACACCGACCGACCCGTCGCAGCCCGACCCGTCGCCGGGTGACCCGTCGCAGCCCGACCCGTCGCCGGATGACCCGGTACGGACCGAGCCGACGTCCGTTGGCAGGGACGAGGCCGCGGCGCAGGTCACGGCCCGCGGCCACGGCCCGCGCCGCAACCGGTGATGGGGTGGCGGCGCGGCGGCCGCGGTCTCTCTGACGTTCCGGAGGGCGATGTCCGGCTTCCCGTCGGTGCGCGAGCAGCCGGATCGCGACGCCCAGCGACGCCCGTGCCGGAGCGTCCCCGAGGGGGCTCGCCGCCGCCGGCGTCCTGCTAGCGTGCCCGGTTGTGCCCAGCAGCATGCGCCGAGCCGCCCCCGCCGCCGAGCTGCCCGGAGACGTCCAGCTGCCCGGAGACAACCGGCGGGGGCCGGCGTGACCGTGCACTTCATCGGGGCCGGACCGGGCGCCGCCGACCTCATCACCGTCCGCGGCCGGAATCTGATCGCGTCCTGCCCGGTCTGCCTGTACGCCGGCAGTCTCGTCCCGGTCGAGCTGCTGGCACACTGCCCGCCCGGGGCCCGTCTCGTCGACACCGCCCGGATGCCGTTGGACGACATCGTCGCGGAGCTGGTCGCGGCCGACGCCGCCGGTCACGACGTCGCCCGACTGCACTCCGGCGACCCGTCGCTCTACAGCGCCGTCGCCGAGCAGATGCGCCGGCTCGACGCGGCCGGGATCGCCTACGACGTGACGCCGGGTGTCCCCGCCTTCGCCGCGGCGGCGGCGTCGCTGCGCCGGGAGCTGACGGTTCCCGGCGTCGCCCAGAGCGTGGTGCTGACCCGCACGGCCGTGCTGTCCAGTCCCATGCCGCCCGGCGAGGACCTCGCCACCCTCGGCCGGTCGGGGGCGACCCTCGTGCTGCACCTGGCCGTGCACCGTATCGAGACGCTCGTCGCCGAGCTCGTGCCGAACTACGGTACGGACTGCCCGGCAGCCGTCGTCGCCTGGGCCAGCCGGGCCGACGAGATCGTGTTGCGCGGCACGCTCGCCGACATCGCCGGTCGGGCGCGGGCCGCGGGGCTCACCAGGACGGCCGTGATCATCGTGGGTCGCGCTCTGGCCGCGGAGGGTTTCCGGGACAGCTACCTGTACTCCCGGGAACGCTTCGGACCGGACGGATGCGTGTCGTCCGTTCCCCCGGCCTCCCCGGTTTCCCCGGCCTCCCCGGTTTCCCCGGCCTCCCCGGTTTCCCCGGCAAACGCCGCGCCGTGTGGCCCGGATCCCGCCCCCGGGGCTCGGTGACCGGGGCACGCCGCCTGCTGCTGCTCGGCGGAACCGAGGAGGCGCGCCGCCTGGCGACCAGGCTCGGCTCCCCGGATCCCGCCGGCACGGAACGCATCGAGATCGTCTACTCGTTGGCCGGTCGAGTCCGCGAGCCTGCGCTGCCACCGTCCTGCCAAATCCGGATCGGCGGCTTCGGCGGGGCGGCGGGCCTGGCCGACTACCTGCGGGCCGAACGGATCGATGCGGTGGTCGACGCGACCCACCCGTTCGCCGCGACGATGACCACGCACGCCGCACAGGCCGCGCGCGCCACCGGCGTTCCGCTGCTCGTCCTGCGCCGGTCGAGCTGGCGCGGGCAGCCCGGCGACGACTGGCGCCGGGTCCCGTCGCTGGCCGGCGCGGTCGCCCTGCTCGACCGGTTCGTCCTACCCGGGCCGCGCCCGCATTCCGATCCAGCCCCACGGGTGTTCCTGACCACCGGGCGAACCGACCTCGCCCTGTTCGCCGGCCTGCACCGACCCTGGTTCCTGGCCCGGTCGGTCGAGCCGCCGACCGGCCCGGTACCGCCACGACTGACCGTCATCCTCGATCGTGGGCCGTTCGACGTCGCCGGGGAGACCGCCCTGCTGCGCCGGCACCGCGTCGACGTCCTCGTGACCAAGAACAGTGGCGGAACGATGACCGCCGCGAAGCTCGCCGCCGCCCGGGACCTCGGTCTGCCGGTCGTCATGGTCGACCGCCCACCGCTGCCACCCGGGGTGGCAGCGGTCGACGATATCGACGCCGCCGTGGCCTGGGTCGCACCACCATGGCCCAGGTGACCATGGCCCCGGTGACCGGAGGCTAGGTGACCGGGTAACGACGTGGGGTGAACACGAGGTCCCGGCCGGGGCCGCGGCGCACCACCCGGGTCGTCGACGAGCCGATGAGCAGCAGGCAGCGCATGTCGACCTCGGCCGGGTCGAACGCACCGAGGCTCGTCACGGTGATGCTCTCGGTGGGACCGCCGACATCCCGGCCGATGACCACCACCGTGTCCGAGGGGCGGTGTTCGAGCAGCACCTCGTGGGCCCGCTCCAGCTGATGGCGACGGGTACGGGAAGCCGGGTTGTACAGCGCCAGGACGAAGTCGCCCGCGGCCGCCGCCCGCAGCCGCCGCTCGATGACCTCCCACGGCTTGAGTCGGTCGGACAGCGACAGCACGCAGAAGTCGTGGCCGAGTGGCGCCCCGACCCGGCTCGCCACCGCCTGCGCGGCGGTCAGCCCGGGCACGACCCGCACCTCGACGCCCGCGAACCGCTCCGCCGCCGCGGCCTCGACGACGGCCGTGGCCATCGCGAAGACCCCGGGATCACCGGAGGAGACCACGGCGACGTTCGCGCCGCCGGCCGCCAGTTCGAGGGCGAGCTCAGCGCGCTCGGCCTCGACGGTGTTCCCCGAGGCGTGCCGGCGCTGGCGTGGATCGACCGGCACCCGGTCGAGGTAGGGGCCGTAGCCGATGAGGTCGTCGGCGGCGGCCAGCGCCTCGGCGGCCTGCGGCGTCAACCAGCCCGCAGCGCCCGGTCCGAGGCCCACCACGACGACCTCCCCCGCGCCGGGCGTGCCGCCGGTACCAACGGCACCAGCCTTACCAACGGTGGGCGCCGTTGGTACCCAGTCCGCCTGCGACGCGCGCAGCGGCGCCGGATCGTCCGGCCCCCGGACCGGGCTCGGCAGTACCGCGAGCGAGAAGTACGGCACCGTGGCCGGGTCTACCGCACCGAGCGGGGCGATGCGCTGGCCGGAGGTGGTGGCCCGTTCCACGTACCAGGTGTCCGCGAGGCGTCCCGCGGCGGTGAAGGCGTCCCGGACCCCCGGGAAGGTCCGTCCCATCTTGAGCACGACGGCGGTGTCCGTGCCAGCGATACGCTCGGCGAGGACCGTCGGCGGCAGCGTGCCCGGCAGCACTGTGAGGACTTCGTTGCCCTCGACCAGCGGCCGGCCGAGCACCGCGCACCCCGCCGACAGGGATGTCACCCCCGGCACGACCTCGGTCGGGTACCGGTCGGCGAGGCGCCGGTGCAGGTGGATGAACGAGCCGTAGAAGAACGGGTCACCCTCGCTGAGGACCACGACGTCCCGGCCGGCGTCGAGGTGGACGGCCAGCCGCTTGGCGCAGTCCTCGTAGAACTCGTCGATCGCGCCGCGGTAGCCACCGGGGTGGGAGGTCGTCTCGGTGGTGACCGGGTAGACCAGCGCCTCCTCGATCTGGTCGCCGCGCAGCTGACTCGCGGCGACCGACCGGGCGATGCTGCGGCCGTGCCGGGCGCTGTGGTAGGCGATCACGTCGGCGTCACGGATCAGGCGGGCCGCCTTGAGGGTGACGAGCTCGGGATCCCCCGGTCCAACCCCGACTCCCCACAGCCGGCCCTTCGACGGCACCATTAATCCTCCTCGCTCGCGATCGCGTTGACCGCGGCGACCGCCATCGCGCTGCCGCCCCGCCGACCGTGCACGACGAGATGCTCCAACCGGGCCGGATCATCCACGAGGGCCTGCTTGGACTCCGCGGCGCCGATGAACCCCACGGGCACGCCGAGCACCGCCGCCGGTCG
>NZ_CDWWXB010000039.1:14663-15904 GCF_977971855.1 Frankia sp. CoWAU3
CGAGTCGATCCGCCCACAGATCCACCGCCGCGGCGCTGCGGGTGGTGCCCAGCCGCTCGGCGAGCTGCGGCACCCGGGGATCACCGAGCAGGCAGAGAATCTCGTTCGCGGCGGGCAGCCGACGGCGGGTCACACCGGCCGCCACCATCTGCGCGTCACAGAGCACCGGGGCGCCGGCCAGCAACGCCGCGCGCGCCGCCGCGACCACGCCGGGGGTGAAAGCGAGATCGTCGACGAGATCCACCATTCCACAGGAGTGGATCATGCGGACCGCGACCCGGGCAACGTCACCGGGCAGCCGGTCGAGACGCGCCTCGGCCCGGATCGTCGCGAACGACCGACGGTAGATCTCCGCGCCGTCGCGAACGTAGTCGTAACGTTGCACACCGCTCATGTCTGATACGCCGTTCATGCCAGCCTCCTCGCCGACCTGACGGCCGCAGCCAGGTCCCGGTGACCGTCGAGGGGGCTCGACGACACGACCGTCGCCTCACCGCCATCCGCTCCGACAGATGCGACGGCGGCGGCTCCGAGGCCCGTCCGACGGATCCGGTAGCCGGACCCGGTCGCCACAACCTCCACCACCCGTCCTCCCGGTTGCCCGCAGCGCCGCTCGCAACCCGACCAGTGCACCGGCGCGAGGGCCGGGCCAACCGGGACGGGTGGGAGGGCTCGCGGCCTCCCGGCCGGGTGCGTCGGCGCCGACGGGTCGTCAGCTCGGATCCGCACGGACACCGCCGCGTCACTGCGGACATCCGCCAACGCCCGGCCGCATCCCGGCCGACCGGCACAGCTCGTCACACCGACCCAGGATGATGCCGGATCGACGACCAGGCCCGCGTCCGCAGCCGCCCTCGACCACCGGGTAGCCTCGGCCGGGTCGAGATCGCGGAGCACGACGGACCGCCACGGGGTCACAACCAGGACGCCGTCTTCGGCATCGCCCGCTCCGCCAGCACCGTCACCACCACCGGCCGCCGCGGCAGCGGCGAGCAGGTCGAGCTGGTCGGCGCTCAGCCGCCCCAGGGGGACGAGCACGGTCAACGCCCGGCGGCCATCACGCTGCGGATGCGGACCGGGCCACGCGCCGGCCCGAACGGTGGCGCTCCCAGCAGCCTGAGCGATTCCAGCGGCCTGGACGATCCCAACGACCCCGGCCTCGGTCGCGGCAGCCGCGAGCAGGCCGTCCCGTCCGCCCGGTCCACCCGGCAACTCGGCGATCCGCCAGGCCGCCGCGGCGG
>NZ_CDWWXB010000039.1:16191-17044 GCF_977971855.1 Frankia sp. CoWAU3
AGGAGCGCGGGTACGGCGACGTGGACGGGCAACCGCAGCGCGCGGGTCGCGCCCGCGACGGCCAGCAGCATCTCCCCGGAGGGCAGGGCGCGCAGCGCGAGGTCCGCGGGCAGCCCGGCCAGGTCCCCGCTGCCGTCGTCGACGGCGAACAGCACCCGGCCGGGCAGCGCGGCGAGAGCCGGATCCGCGCACAGCCGGCGGTCCAGCTCGGCGACGACCGGCGCGATGTCCCGGCAGCCGGCCTCGCCGCGTCCGGACAGCGGCGAGCCCACGATGTTGCGGACCCGCTCGTGCGTCGTCGAGGGCAGCAGGCCGACCGCGCTCACCCGGGCGGCGAGCTCCTCGACCGTGCCGTCGGCCAGGCCGCGTAGCTGCACGTTCGCCCGGGAGGTGAGCTCAAGGTGGCCGTCGGCGAACTCCCGCGCGCAGCCGGCGAGGGTCTTCGCCGCGGCGGCGGTCAGCCGCCCCCCGGGCAGCCGCAGCCGCGCGAGCGCGCCATCCGCGGCCGGATGTGTCGTCAGCACACCGGGGCAGGCGTCGCGGACACGCTCCCGCGGACTGGTGGGCACCGGCGGAGCATACGTGCCGGACTCGGGCGATGCCGGTTGATCGTTTCTTTGTCACGACGACAGCGGAGTGCTTGACAACACCGCCCACCTCTCTGCGATCGTGACGGGGCCACGAGCGGCGAACGGCGAGGAAGTCCGGCGCGAATCCGGCGCGGTCCCGCCACCGTCACCGGGGAGTGCGCCCCAGGCACGGCCACCGACGCGGGGCGTGGACCCCCGGGAAAGGCATCACCATGTCGCCTGTGCAGACTCCTCCCACCGATCCGTCCGACGATCCGTCGACC
>NZ_CDWWXB010000039.1:17406-19772 GCF_977971855.1 Frankia sp. CoWAU3
GCGGAGCCCGCTACCGCCTCGCCAACCCGGCCCGGCTCTCCGTCGCCGATCTCCCGGCGCTGACCAGCGGTGCCGATGCGGTCGTGGTGCGCATCCTCGGCGGCCGGCGGACCTGGGAGGAGGGGCTCGACACGCTGCTCGCCGGCCCGCGCCCGGTGGTCGTGCTCGGTGGCGAACAGACCCCGGACGCGGAGCTCATGGCCGTCTCCACGGTGCCCGGCGGCATCTGTGCCGAGGCACACGCCTACCTCGCCCAGGGCGGTCCGGCCAACCTCGGCGAGCTGCACCGATTCCTCGCCGACACCCTGCTGCTGTCCGGTACCGGATTCGCCCCACCGGTGACCATCCCGGCCTGGGGGGTGCTCGACCGGGCCGCGGACGCATCAGCCACCCCGGACGCATCAGCCAGCCAGGACGCATCAGCCAGCCGGGACGCCCCGGACGCCCTCGTGGGGAACGCGGTGCGGCCGGTCATCGGTGTCCTGTACTACCGCGCGCACCACGTCGCCGGGAACACCGCGTTCGTCGAGGCACTCTGTGCCGCGGTCGAGCGTGCCGGCGGGGATCCGCTGCCGGTGTACTGCGCGTCGCTGCGCGCCGCCGAACCCGAGTTGCTCGCCACCCTCGGGCGGGCGGACGCGCTGATCGTCACCGTGCTCGCCGCGGGTGGCAGCCAGCCGGCGCACTCCTGCGCCGGAGGCGACGACGAGGCGTGGGACGTCGGCGCGCTGGCCGCGCTGGACATCCCGATCCTGCAGGGACTGTGCCTGACCAGCGGCCGGGCGACGTGGGCGGAGTCGGACGACGGGCTGTCCCCGCTGGACGCTGCGACACAGGTGGCGATCCCCGAGTTCGACGGGCGCCTGATCACCGTGCCGTTCTCCTTCAAGGAGATCGATGCGGATGGGCTGACAAGCTACGTCGCCGACACCGAACGCGCCGACCGGGTGGCCGGCATCGCCGTCGCGCACGGCCGGCTGCGGCACGTCCCACCGGCCGAACGCCGGGTGGCGCTCATGCTCTCGGCCTACCCGACGAAGCACTCCCGGATCGGCAACGCGGTGGGCCTCGACACCCCGGCGAGCGTCGTGCGCCTGCTGCGGGCGATGCGCGCGGCTGGATACGACACCGGGCCCGATGACGGCCCTGATGCGCTGCCGGGGGTCACGGCCGAGGACGGTGACGCCCTGATCCACGCGATCATCGCCGCGGGCGGGCAGGATCCGGCCTGGCTGACCGAGGAGCAGCTCGCCGGTAACCCGGTCCGGATCAGCGCGGCGCGGTACCGGGCGTGGTTCGACGCCCTGCCCGCCGACCTGCGGGAGAGCGTCGAACGGCGTTGGGGGCCCGCGCCCGGCGAGCTGTACGTCGACCGGTCCGCGAATCCGGACGGGGAGATCGTGCTCGCCGCGCTGCAGGCCGGCAACATCGTGCTGTTGGTCCAGCCGCCACGCGGCTTCGGGGAGAACCCGGTCGCCATTTATCACGATCCCGGCCTGCCGCCGAGCCACCACTACCTCGCCGCCTACCGGTGGCTCGCCAGCGGCCCCGGCGGCCCCGGCAGCCCCGGCGGTTCCGGCGGTTCCGATAGTTCCGGCGGCTTCGGCGGCTTCGGCGGCTTCGGTGCGCACGCCGTCGTCCATCTGGGTAAGCACGGAACGCTGGAGTGGCTGCCCGGCAAGACCGTGGGCATGTCCGCGTCCTGTCCGACCGACGCGGCGATCGGCAACCTGCCGTTGATCTACCCGTTCCTCGTCAACGACCCGGGCGAGGGCACGCAGGCGAAGCGCCGGGCGCACGCGACCCTGGTCGATCATCTGGTTCCGCCGATGGCCCGCGCGGAGAGCTACGGCGACCTGGCCCGCCTGGAACAGCTGCTCGACGAGCACGCCACCATCGCCGCCATGGATCCGGCGAAGCTGCCGGCCATCCGCGCGCAGATCTGGACGCTGATCCAGGCCGCCCGGCTCGATCACGACCTGGGACTGACCGACCGGCCGCACGACGCCGAGTTCGACGACTTCCTGCTGCACGTCGACGGGTGGCTGTGCGAGGTGAAGGACGCGCAGATCCGCGACGGCCTGCACGTGCTCGGCGAAGCACCGACCGGCGGGGCGCGGATCAACCTGGTGCTCGCGATGCTGCGGGCCCGGCAGATGTGGGGCGGGCGCGTCACCCTGCCGGGGCTGCGGGAGACCCTCGGGCTCGTCGAGGACGACCGGGCGGCCCGCGGCGCGGTCGACGCCGCCGAGGCGACGGCGCTCGCCCTGGTAACGGCGATGGAGGAACGCGCCTGGGACCCGTCAGCCGCATCCGACGTGGTGACGACCGTCCTCGTCCCCCCTCCCTCGCCAGCGACCACCCCC
>NZ_CDWWXB010000039.1:20233-21995 GCF_977971855.1 Frankia sp. CoWAU3
CCCTCGCCAGCGACCACCCCCTTGCCCCCCTTGCCTATCCAGAGGGATAAACCAGCCACAAAAGCCTCTGGAAAGGCAAGGAAAGTCCACGGTCCGGCAGACATGGACGCGGAGACCGACCCGGTCCGGGAGACGGTGGCGGCCGTGCTGCGGTTCGCCGCCACGGAGATCGTGCCGCGGCTCGCCCGGACCACCGACGAGGTCACCGCCGTGCTGCACGCCCTCGACGGCGGCTACGTCTCGGCCGGTCCCAGCGGCTCGCCGCTGCGGGGTCTGGTCAACGTGCTGCCCACCGGGCGGAACTTCTACTCGGTCGACCCGAAGGCCATCCCCAGCCGGCTCGCCTGGGAGACGGGCCAGGCAATGGCGACCTCCCTGCTCGATCGGTACCGGGCCGACACCGGCACCTGGCCCGAGTCGGTGGGCCTGTCCGCCTGGGGAACCAGCGCGATGCGCACCTCCGGCGACGACGTGGCCGAGGTGCTCGCCCTACTCGGCATCCGCCCGACCTGGGACGAAGCGTCGCGGCGGGTCAGCGGGCTCGAACCGATCGACCTCGCCGAGCTCGGCCGGCCCCGCATCGACGTCACCGTGCGCATCAGCGGCTTCTTCCGGGACGCGTTCCCGCACGTGGTGGCGATGCTCGACGACGCGGTCCGGCTCGCCGCCGGCCTCGACGAGACCGACGAGGACAACTTCGTGCGCGCCCATGCCCGTGCGGACCTCGCCGGGCACGGCGACGAACGGCGGGCCACCCTGCGTATCTTCGGCTCCCGGCCGGGGGCGTACGGTGCCGGGCTGCTGCCTCTGATCGACAGCCGTAACTGGCGCGATGACGCCGACCTCGCCGAGGTATACGCGACGTGGGGCGGCTACGCCTACGGCCGCGGGGTCGACGGCACCCCCGCCCGGGAGGACATGGAGTCGGCCTACCGGCGGATCGCCATCGCCGCGAAGAACGTCGACACCCGCGAGCACGACATCGCCGACTCCGACGACTACTTCCAGTACCACGGCGGCATGGTCGCAACCGTACGCGCGCTGACCGGCCGGGCGCCGGCTGCCTACATTGGCGACAGCACCCGGCCGGAGGCGGTCCGCACCCGAACGCTGTCCGAGGAGACCTCCCGGGTCTTCCGCGCCCGGGTGGTGAACCCGCGGTGGCTCGCGGCGATGCGCCGGCACGGCTACAAGGGGGCGTTCGAGATGGCCGCCACCGTCGACTACCTGTTCGGCTACGATGCCACCGCCGGCGTGGTCGCGGACTGGATGTACGAACGGCTCGCCGCAACCTACGCACTGGACCCGGAGAACCAGAAGTTCTTCGCCGAGTCCAACCCCTGGGCGCTGCACGGCATCACCGAACGGCTGCTGGAGGCCGCGGCGCGCGGCCTGTGGGAGCACCCGGAGGCCGCGACCCTCGACGCGCTGCAGGAGCTGTACCTGCGTACCGAGGGCGACCTGGAGGATGGTCCCACCGGCGACGCCTGAGATCGCCGGGTCCGGCCAGGCCGGTCCGGCCAAGTCGCAGGGCAGCAGGGCCGGCGGGCAACAGGGCCGGCGGAGGACAGGTGGCGGGCCACCTCACGCGTCACGACTCCCGTTCTCACGACTCCCGTCACGGCTCCACCGCCACCATCGGGGAATCGGGGAATCGGGGAATCGGGCGGCGCGGAACCCGCCACCGCGGCGGACTCGACCGGGCCTCGCTATCCGTTGACGGATGACATGTCGGGATAGCGGGGGCCCGCCACGCCCGCCC
>NZ_CDWWXB010000040.1:0-6385 GCF_977971855.1 Frankia sp. CoWAU3
TCCCGGGGCTGGGGCCTCGGGGCTGGTCGGCCTGACCGGGTGGGCCTGGCGGACGATGTCCTACTGTCGGAGAATGCCCCGTCCCAGCGCCGGTCCCCGCCGGACGCCGCCCGCAACCCGGTTGTCCCGACAGCCGGCACGGCCGTCGGGACAACCGTCCCCGGACCCGCAACCCGGCAGGGCCTTTCTGGCCGCTTCCTACACATTGGGGGTGTTTCTGGGGGTCGGGCTGGGTCTCTACGGCGTCTTCCTCGTTCCCGCCGGTCCACGGCCGGGGGGGATGCTGCTGTCGCTCGGCGTACTGGTCGCGCTGGTGGGCAACGGGGGTGCCGCGCTGCTGGTGCGGTGGCTGACGGGCACCCGGCTGGGACCCACGACCGTGCTCATCGGCTGGGCCGTCGTCGTGCTGCTGTTCGCCAGCTCCCGCCCCGAGGGGGACCTGCTGTTGCGGGCGAGCGGATCCGGCTACGCGTTCCTGTTGCTCGGGGCACTGAGCCCGATCGCGATCGCCGTCCTCGCCGGGGCACGGCGGGGGCTCACGGCGCTTCCTCCCGGTTGCTGAGCACCGGTCCGGTTGCGGGGTCGTCTGTCTCGCCCTGGGAGATGTCACCGGCTCTTGTGATGTGGGAGATGTCACCGGCCCTTGGGGACTGTCGCCCACGTGGTGAGCGGAGCGGGTAGCGTGGCCGGGTGGGTAGCCCTGCGCACCGTGGAGAGAACCGGGCCGGCGCGCCCGCCTCCCCGGTCTCCCCGGTCTCCCAGACCTCCCCGGTCTCCCCGGCCCTCCAGGCCGACCGGTCGACGCTGCGGACGGCGGACTTCCGCAGGGCGGTCGGCAGGTTCGCTACCGGAGTGACGGTCCTCACGACCGTCGCCGACGGTCGCCATCTCGGCATGACGGCGAACTCGTTCGTCTCGGTCTCCCTCGACCCGCTGCTGGTGCTCGCCAGCATCCGCCGGGACGCCCGCTTCCACGGTCCGCTCATGGCCTCGGGGGTGTGGGGAGTCTCGGTGCTCGCCGAGGACATGGCCGAGACGTCGCGCTGCTTTGCGAAACGCGCGTATGACCAGCCCGGTGACATGTTCGCGGGATGGGAGCACTCGATCGGGCCGGAGACCGGAGTGGTCCTGTTCGACGGCGCGCTGTCGGTCTTCGAGTGCCGGACGGTCACGACCCATCCCGGGGGGGATCACACTCTCGTCCTCGGTGAGGTCGTCTCGTTCGCCCAGCCGCGGGACGATGTCGGACCGCTCGTCTTCTACGACGGGCGCTACCTCGACCCGGTCGGTGCGGATACGGGAGGAACGGAGGCGCAGCGGGAAACGGACGCTTCCCGAAGCTAGCGGACGCTTCCCGAAGCTAGCGGACGGTTCCCGGGCGGGCGGACGGTCTCCGGGGCTAGTTGAGCCGGGCGCGGGCCGCGGCGGCGGCCTGGCGGGCGGCCGCCGCGGCGGCCGGCTCGACCGCAGCCACCGTGTCGGCGAACGCGGTCAGATCGGTGGCTCCGCCGAGAAAGTCGCCCAACCGGACGCGGAGCTCGCCGCGCTCCCGGCGCAGGCTCGCCGGGTGGTGGGGGAGCAGCAGGGACAGCTCGACGGCCCACAGCCGCATGTGCGGCGCGTCCGAGCGTGCCCCGAGGACCCGGATGTTGCCGAGGATCCGGGTGAGCACGTCCTGCGCGCTCATCGGGGCGAGGTGGGCACGGGTGAAGGCGAACCCGGCCGCGCGTACCTTCTCCGCAGCGTCGTGCACCGTCAGTAGTCGGCCGGCGGCGAACGGATCGACGAGCACGTGGTCCTGGGGGGAACCCACCGCGACCACGACGTGCCCCGGAAGCCCGACAGGATAGGCGGGGACCCCGAGCCGGGCGGCCACCTCCAGCCAGACGACGGAGAGCAGGATCGGCAGGCCGCGCCGCCGGCGCAGCACATCGGGGAGCAGCGAGGAGCGCAGGTCGGTGTAGTCGTCCTCGGCCCCGGCGAAGCCGGCGGCGAGCCCCAGGGACTCGTGTAGCGTCTCGGCGGCGATCCTCGGATCGAAATCCCCCGCTCCCGGGCCGAACCCCTCCAGGCGCCCTGCCGCCTCGGATCCGGATTCCGGCTGTGCCTGTCCAGGCTGTGCCTGCCCCGGTGCGCCGGTCTGGCGTGCCACCGGCGTACCGTGCTCGGCCCGGGGGAACCGGGGCCGTCGGCTCGAGGTCGTCCGCGCGGCGAGCAGTGGACGGGCCTGCGCGGCGAATGCGTCGAGGGCGTTCAGGGTGGCGGTGGCGTCGGGGGTGTCGGCTGCCGGGTCGACCTCGGCGGCGAGCAGATGGCAGGCGACCGCCAGGTCGATCGGCTCGCGGCGCACGACCTCGGCGAACCTGCCGCGGCTGCGGGTGCTCACAAGAGCTCGCTCGGAGCGTTCACGCCAGGGGCGGCCGCCTCCGGGGCAGCCGCCCCTGGCGGGGCAGCAGCCTTCAGGCCGGGCACCTTCGGATCGGTCGTGTCCGGGACGGTCGTGTCCGGATCGGGTGTGTCCGGGACGGTCGTCCCCAGGACAGTCGCCCCCGCGATAGTCGCCTTCGGGGTAGTCGTATTCGGGACAATCTCCATGAGAGCCGTCGCACCCGGGACATTCCGCGTACGTCGTGTCGGTGGGCGGGGTGGGATGACGCGTGCCGCTACGACGGCATCCTCGGTAACCTGGACGGGTGTGCCCTCGGCAGTGACAACCGTGAGCACGCCCGATGACCATGACCGCAACGTTCCGAGAACATCACTGAGGGATACCGGTCCGGGGATGCGGTGGCGGAGCATAACTCGCGCGCCAACATCGGCCGGAGTGATGCGGACGACATACACCACCAGCGCACGCCCTTGTTGTCGACACGGAACTGTCCAGGTCGATACTAAGGACTCAGTCGCCCGTGAGCCCGAGGAGGAAAAACCGGTGACCTACGTCATCGCAGAGCCCTGCGTCGATGTCAAGGACAGGGCCTGCATCGAGGAGTGCCCGGTCGACTGCATCTACGAAGGCGGACGGATGCTCTACATCCAGCCTGACGAGTGTGTCGACTGTGGTGCCTGTGAGCCGGTCTGCCCGGTGGAGGCCATCTACTACGAGGACGACGTTCCCGATCAGTGGAAGGGGTACACCGACACCAACGCGAACTTCTTCGAGGAGCTCGGGTCGCCTGGCGGCGCATCGAAGGTCGGCGCCCTGGACTTCGACCCGCCGACGGTCGCCGCGCTGGCTCCTCAGGGCGAGTCCTGAGCGGCCCGGGGAGACCCGGCAATATCTCCGGAGTCCCGCGGTCACCGGCCCGGTCCCGGGTGCGACTGCCCGACTTCCCGTGGGACCAGCTGGTCTCCTTCAAGGAGAAGGCCCGGCTGCATCCCTATGGGTTGGTCGACCTCTCGGTGGGTACTCCGGTCGACGCCACGCCGGCCGTCGTGCAGCAGGCGCTGGCCGGCTCCGCTGACGCTCCGGGGTACCCGCGGTCAGCGGGTACCCCGGAGCTGCGCGAGGCGGCGGCAGGCTGGCTGGCCCGCCGGCTCGGCGTGCTCGTCGACCCGGGCGCGGTGCTGCCCGTGCTCGGGACGAAGGAACTGGTGGCCCAGCTCCCCGGTCAGCTCGGGCTCGAACCCGGTGACCGGGTGTGGGTGCCGACCCCGGCCTATCCGACCTACGAGGTCGGCGCGCTGCTCGCCCGCTGCGAACCGGTGGCGGGCCCGGCCGACGGGGTGACCCTGATCTGGTTGAACTCGCCGGGGAACCCGACCGGGCGGGTGCTCACGGTCGACGAGATGCGCGCCGTGGTCACCTGGGCGCGGGAGCGCGGTGTGATCGTCGCCAGCGACGAGTGCTACATCGAGCTGGGCTGGGAGAGCCGGCCCGTCTCGGTGCTGCACCCCGACGTGTGCGGCGGCTCCCACGAGGGACTGCTGGCGGTGCATTCGCTGTCGAAGCGGTCCAACCTCGCGGGCTACCGGGCCGGGTTCGTCACCGGTGACCCGGCCCTGGTCGAGGGTCTCCTCGCGGTCCGCAAGCACGCCGGCTTCATGATGCCGACGCCCGTGCAGGCCGCCATGGCGGCTGCGTACGCCGACGACATGCATGTGGCGGATCAGCGGGCGCGCTACGCCAACCGGCGGGCCGTCCTCGCGGCGGCGCTTGCGGTCGCGGGTTTCACCATTGATCACAGCGAGGCCGGCCTCTACCTGTGGGCAACCCGGGGTGAGGAGGCCTGGGCCACGGTGGAGGCGCTGGCCGAGGTCGGGATACTCGTCGCGCCCGGGACGTTTTACGGGGAGGCTGGCCGGTATCACGTCCGGATCGCCCTGACCGCCGCGGACTCGCAGGTGGCGACCGTTCCCGAGCGGATGACGATGCTGTTGCCGGTCGCCGCCACGGGGCAGCCCGGCCATGGCGCTCGGCCCGACTACGGTCAGCCGGTCACTCAGGGCAGCTATGGGGCTGCCGAGCCGGACATCCGTTAGCACCCGGCCCGGATCCGTGGCCCCGCCATCTCGTGGGGCCGGGGCCACCTCGTAGGGTCGGGCTTGTGAGCGCCTCGAACACATCCCTCGACTCTCCGATCGATCCCGCCGTCGACGAACTGTGGGAACGGCGGGCGGAGCTGACCCCCGCCGACGCCGACGCCCGCAAGATCGTGGTGGCCGCCGTCGACGCCATCGATGCGGGCGTGGCCCGGGTCGCCACGGTCACCGTGGACGGCTCGGTCACCGTTGACGAGCGGGCCAAGCGGGCGATCCTGCTGTCCTTCAAGGTTCTCGCCATGGTCGAGTCGTCCGCGGGCGACTTCCGCTTCCATGACCGGGTGCCGCTCAAGACCCGGTTCGACGGTGTGCGGGTGGTACCGGGCGCGATCGTGCGCTGGGGCGCGCACGTCGAGCCCGGGGCCGTCCTCATGCCGAGCTACACCAACATCGGCGGCTACGTCGGCGCCGGCACCCTCGTCGACACCTGGGCCACGGTCGGATCCTGCGCCCAGGTCGGCCGCAACGTGCACCTGTCCGGTGGGGTCGGGCTCGGCGGGGTCTTGGAGCCGCCGAACGCGGTCCCCGTCGTCGTCGAGGACGACGCCTTCGTCGGCAGTCGCTGCATGGTGGTGGACGGCGCGCGGGTGCGCCGCGGGGCCAAGCTCGGCGCCGGGGCGATCCTGACCGCCTCCACCCATGTCTTCGACGCCACGACCGGCGCGGAGTACCCGCGCGGGGAGATCCCGGAGCGGGCGGTCGCGGTCGGTTCCAACCGGGTGAAGTCGTTCCCGGGCGGAGAGTTCGCGATGCCCTGCATCCTGGTGCTGCGGACGCTCGCCGAGGGCGAGATCCACGACAAGCTGGCGTTGAACGACATCCTGCGGGAGCACGGCGTCGCCAGCTAACGATCTTGTTGCCGGCTGGCGTCCTGTCGCCGGTTAATGATCTTATCGCCGGTTAACGATCCGCTGGCCCGGTGACCGTAGGGTGTGACGGCATGAGCCTCGACCTCACGGCGCCCGTCGGCGAGCTGACCCGGGCGCTGGTTGACGTGCCCTCGGTGAGTGGGGACGAGGCCGCCCTCGCGGGCGCGGTGGAGAAGGCGCTCACCGCGGTGGACGGGCTGCGGGTTGACCGGGACGGTGACGCCGTGGTGGCCAGGACCGAGCTGGGGCTGCCCGGCCGGATCCTGCTTGCCGGCCATCTGGACACCGTTCCGCTGGCGGGCAACCTGCCCTCGCGTGTGGTGGGCGGGCGGCTCTACGGCTGCGGGACGTCGGACATGAAGGCAGGGGTCGCGGTCGCGCTGCGGCTCGCGGCCACGCTCCCGGTCGCCACGCCCGGCGCGATGAGCCACGACGTCACCTGGGTCTGCTATGACCACGAGGAGGTCGAGGCGGCCCGCAACGGGCTGCGTCGGCTCGCCGCCCGGCACCGGGACTGGCTGGAGGCGGATCTGGCCATCCTGATGGAACCGACCTCCGGCGAGATCGAGGCGGGTTGCCAGGGCACCCTGCGGGTGGTCGTGACGCTTCCCGGCACCCGGGCGCACTCGGCCCGGTCGTGGCTCGGGGACAACGCCATCCACAAGGCCGGCGATCTGCTCCGCCGCCTCGCTGGCTACCGGGCGCGGACGGTGACGCTGGACGGCTGCACTTACCGTGAGGGGCTCTGCGCGGTGCGGATCGACGGTGGGGTGGCGGGCAACGTGATCCCCGACCGGTGCCAGGTCACGGTGAACTTCCGGTTCGCCCCGGACCGGGGCCCCGACGAGGCGGTGGCGCATGTTCGCGAGGTGCTGGGTGGCTACGACGTCGAGGTCACCGATCTCGTCGGCGGGGCGCTGCCCGGGCTCGCCGCCCCGCACGCGGCGGCGTTCGTCGCCGCCACCGGTCGTGTG
>NZ_CDWWXB010000040.1:6678-7802 GCF_977971855.1 Frankia sp. CoWAU3
CCGGTGGCGAAGTACGGCTGGACGGACGTGGCGCGCTTCGCCAAGCTCGGGATCCCGGCGCTCAACTACGGGCCGGGCGATCCCAACCTGGCCCATACCCGGGACGAGTACGTCGAGCTCGCCGCGATCGACGAGGCCGAGCGGCTGCTACGGGCGTACCTGTCCGGTGTCTCCTGACTGTCGTGTCCCTTGACCGCCTAGTCGCGATTTTTGTTACGCGTATGAGTCATCGGGGTTGACGTCGTGGATCCTCCTGTCTCGGCACGTTAGAGTTACTCGCGTATGTGCGGTGCCGGTCGGATGGGGGGGTCCGGATGGCCGGTGGTGCGGCGGGTTCGGGGGCTCGGCACCAGGCCTGGGCACGTCGATACGCAGGTGACATGCGTGCTCGGCGCCAAGCAGCGCTCCCCCCGTCGTCGGTCCGAAGATGTTGCGGCCGTGGGGGGTCTGCCAGGTGACGGACACTGTCTTCAGCCATGCACAGGTGGGGTTGGCCGCGGGGCCGGGCACGGATGCCATTCCGAAACCGCTGGACGGGGCCGATGAGCCCGCCCGGTACGACGGGTACGAGGTGGGCGCGGGCCCCGGCGCGGGTCCCGGCGCGGACGGAACATCCGACGGTGTCGTCGACTACCGGGCGAAGGTTCGCTGGGAACGGCCGTACGGCTGGCTGCTCGTGGG
The DNA here is from genome assembly GCF_977971855.1 of Frankia sp. CoWAU3. NCBI lineage: Bacteria > Bacillati > Actinomycetota > Actinomycetes > Frankiales > Frankiaceae > Frankia > Frankia sp. CoWAU3. Next base: position 7,360 of record NZ_CDWWXB010000040.1, read on the forward strand.
TTCCGACGCGGCCGCCTGCGTGGTCGCGGCGGGAGTGGCCTACCTGGTCCGCTTCGGCGGACTGGTTGAGTTCGACCTGAAGCCGGTCTCCGCGACGCCGTATGTCGCCATGTCGATCCTGCTGCCCGTCGCGTGGGTGTTGTCGATGTACCTGAGCCGGGCGTACGAGAGCCGGTTCCTCGGCAGCGGCTCGGAGGAGTTCCGCCGGGTCCTCAACGCCGCCGCGCAGCTCACCGCGGTGGTGGCCGTCCTGTCCTATGCGACCAAGGCCGAGCTCGCGCGTGCCTACGTGCTGATCGCCTTCCCGGCGGCGCTGCTGCTGACCGTGGCCGGCCGCGCCACCGCGCGCGGCTACCTGCACCGGATGCGCCGGGCGGGCCGCTGCCTGCACCGGGTGCTGGTGGTCGGGGCGGGGGACTCCGCGGCGGCGTTGGTCCGGCTGG
>NZ_CDWWXB010000040.1:8192-11416 GCF_977971855.1 Frankia sp. CoWAU3
TGGAGCTCACCGGCGCGCGGCGGGCCATGAAGGGCCTGTTCGACCGCAGTGTGGCCGCGGGGGTTCTCCTGCTGTGCGCGCCGTTGTTCCTGACCCTGGCGCTGGCGGTGCGCCTGACCAGTCGTGGGCCGGCCATTTTCAAGCAGACCCGGGTTGGCCGGGGTGGTGAGCACTTCACCATGTACAAGTTCCGGTCGATGTACGTTGACGCGGAGGCGCGCAAGGCGGAGCTGGAGTCCCGCAACGAGCGGGCCGAGGGGCTGCTGTTCAAGATGCGTGACGACCCGCGGATCACCAAGGTCGGGAAGTTCCTGCGCAAGTGGTCGCTCGACGAGCTGCCGCAGCTGCTCAACGTCGCGAACGGCACGATGTCGCTGGTGGGACCGCGCCCGCCACTGCCGTCGGAGGTCGCCCGCTACGAGGACGACGTGCACCGCCGGCTGATGGTGAAGCCGGGGCTGACCGGCCTGTGGCAGATCAGCGGCCGGTCGGACCTCGAATGGGACGAGTCGGTGCGGTTGGATCTGCGGTATGTGCAGAACTGGTCGCTGCCCCTCGACTTCTACATCCTCTGGCGCACCGTGTTCGCGGTCCTGCGCCGCGAGGGTGCGTACTGAGCCTTCCTCGCGTAGTGGCACTGCTCTGACGTGACTCGCGATCTTGGGTGTCGTCCGGGTTCTCTCCCGGGACGGTTGGCCGGGGCCTTCGGGGAGTATTTGGGACCGCGGCTCCCGGGATGTTTGCCGAAAACGATCATTTTGGCTTGTCCTGTCCTGCCCCAGGCAAGGACTCGTGCAGCCTGCCAGCCGGAACCCGTCAACGACCGGTAGCTCAGCATGCCGGGCGATCTGACGATTGGTGTCGGGCGCGCGAGGAGCTGCGTGACCCACCGTCGATCGGGGAGACGTGTCAGACCCTAACCGGATCGACGACGCGTTGTTGCGCGTGGCCTGAGACCCACCTGGCTCGGCGGCTCTATCTCGCTGGCCGAGCGGAGATGCATCAAAGGATGCTCTGCGAAGCAGATCGTGGGCCCATCTCTGGCCGTCTCCCCCATCAACTTCTTGCTTGCGGTGGAGGGTCATGGCAGCAAAATGAGACACCGATGGCCGTCTCGAATGCTGGTGCCGCGGTGTCGGCGGGAGGGTGAACGGGAGTTGAGTCCTACAGAGAGTAGCGATCCAGGGGGGCGGAGCGGTGATCCGGTGTGTCTTCGTATAGTGTTGCAGTGCACACTCTGCTGGCGACGCCCATAGGGGTAACCTGTAGAAGGTTACCTGGTACACTTACCGCACGCGACGGCGCTTCTTGGCGAGGTGAGGCACGCTTTGAGATCGGGGGCGAAGTGAGGCGCTCAGCTTAATTTTTTTCGTAAAGAAGTGACAAGCCGTCGCGGGGGTGGTAGTTGAGTCTTTGCTTCGCTGAGTGGACGCTGATCGAGTCCTGTCTCGCAGTCTCTTCTAGCGGCCTGCTCCGTCCATTCCTGATTGCCGCAGATTTCCGTCAGGCTTTGCTGTCGCTAGTGCATGAGAAGCGTGAAAAGACTCCAAATTCAGTAGTATATCGAAATCGGGGGACCTCTTATGCGAGGCCGTATTTCGCCGACTGTCAGTATCATCGTCCCGACGCTCAACGAAGCAAAAAATCTACCACATGTTCTCGCTCGACTACCGGGCGACGCTGAAATAATTCTGGTTGACGGCCACTCGACCGACGGAACCGTCGAAGTCGCTCGTCGTGTTCGGCCGGATATAGTCGTGACACACCAGAATCGCCGTGGCAAGGGAAACGCTCTGGCCTGTGGGTTCGCCCAGGCCAGTGGTGACATCATTGTCATGCTCGATGCCGACGGCTCAGCCGACCCGAGCGAGATTCCTGCGTTCGTTAATGCGCTCGAAGCAGGTGCTGACTTTGCCAAGGGCTCGCGTTTCGTCGCGAACGGCGGAAGCGCCGACATCACTCGTCTCCGTCGGCTCGGGAACCGTCTCCTGAACTTCCTGGTCAACATGCTCATTGGCTCGGACTTCACCGACCTCTGCTACGGTTACAACGCTTTTTGGCGACGGGTCGTCCCCATCTTCGACTTGGACACAGGCGGTGCCGGACCCCAAAAGCAGTGGGGGGACGGATTCGAGATCGAGACGTTGATCAACATGCGGGCCGTGCGGGCTGGACTTCGCATAGCGGAGGTCCCAAGTTTTGAACATCCACGCCTGCATGGGGTCAGTAATCTGAACGCATTCTCGGATGGTTTCCGGGTGTTGCGCACGATTTTCGTCGAGTCTTCCGCCTCGAGCGAGAAGGCTGAATTGGCGATCTATCCTAGGACCGATCCGCTTCCAGTCCAGCGGGGTGCCGAAACGGTGCGCGCCCCACCCGCTTTCGAAGAAACGGCCTGATGTCCCTGTGCCGGGACGATTGTTCCCGAGTATGGGCCGTGCGGAGCGGTTCCGCCGGTGTGGCGGATGGTCAAATTTCGATATATCAGAAGCCTGCTAGTTCCCCTACCCGTGAGGCGCTCCTACCACGACATGAACCGAGACCGCCTCTTATGACTTCACCCAAACCGTCAAGAGTCCCGCCTCGGGGGTCCGGACCGCGATCATCGTGAAGGTAATTCTGCTGGCACAGTTCTTTCCGCCGATCGTCGGTGGGGAGGAACGTCATGTCCTCAATCTCGGAAAGCAGCTGGCTGAACGCCACGACGTCACGGTGATAACTTTTGGCCCTCGAGCGGCGGCCGAGGAGCGGGATGGCTTGGACGTGCGTCTAGTGCGGCCGACAACCGCAGGTCTTCCATTGCTCTACACGACCGACCGGGTCTATGCGCCGCCGGTGCCAGATCCGCTAGTAGCAGCGGCGATCGCCAGGATCGTGCGTGAGGTGAAGCCCGACGTTATCCATGCGCACAACTGGATCGTGAACAGTGCGCTGCCGCTGCGCAGGTACCTCGACGTCCCGATCGTCGTCACCCTGCATGACTACAGCCATGTCTGTGCCACTAAGCGGATGATGTTTATGGGGGAGTTGGTGTGCTCCGGCCCAGCACTGTCACGATGCATACGATGCACCAGAAACCACTACTCCGGCGTGGTGGGGCCCCTGACCTTCGCGGCTAACCGCGGTGGCACACGACGGCGCGACAGGGCTGTCGACCGATACCTTGCGGTGAGCAACGCCGTGGCCCGGCTCAACCGGCTGGACAGTGGGCGGATTCCCTATGA
>NZ_CDWWXB010000040.1:11556-13785 GCF_977971855.1 Frankia sp. CoWAU3
GACGAGCTCATCGGCGCGGAGCCCGGCGGACCGCCGGACGGGCTCGTCTCCGATGGCTACCTGGTTTTCGTCGGTGATCTGAGCCTGGACAAAGGGACAGGGGCACTACTCGGGGCTTACGAGAGGCTTCCGGATGACCGTCCGCCGCTGCTCGTCGTCGGCCGCCGGACGGCAGATTCACCGAGCTATTTTCCGCCCGGGGTGATTCTGAGCGAGCCGCGAGCTCATGCTGAGATCATGCGTGCCTTCGCCCACGCCAGCTTCGCTGTTCTTCCATCTACCTGGCATGATCCCTGTCCGACCGTTGTCCTCGAGGCTATGGCGTCCGGGACACCAGTAATCTCCACGCCGATGGGAGGTATCGCCGATATGATCACTGGCGGTCGGGAGGGAGTCCTGGTCCCCCCGGCCGACCCGGTGGCTCTCCACGACGCGATCGAGCATCTCCTGGCGGATGGTACTAGGCGGGCGCGCATGGGCACTGCCGCGAAGGAGCGTGCGAAAGAATTCACCGCGAGTCGGGTGGTGCCACGTATCGAGGAGGTCTATCGCGAGGTCGTCCGTGCATCGCTTCGTTGACCGTCGGAGGAACGAGGCCTCACCAGTCGAGAAACTCGACTCATCCTCGGTCGGCGGAATGCCGGCCTACCGCCTCCATGAGGAGGAGACGACTCTCATACCCCGGAATCTTCGTACCGCACTCACCGGGCGAGGCCGGGGGCCGGAGGCGACCCGGAGAGTGGTATCCGCTGGGCTGAGTGCGAGTTTGTTGACCGATCTGCACTACCGCGATCGTGGCGGGTTACTTTTACGCGCTGATTCCGAGAGGTACCGTAGGGAGACGCTACCGGTGGCGGCAGCCACCGCGGTAGGACTGCTGGCCGTCTCTGGTGGCTACGTACTCGGGCGCCAGGGTGAGAGTGGCACGGGCCTCCTGCTCTACTGGATTGGCCTGCTCCTGATCTTCGTTCCGGCCGGTCTGGGGCTCTTGGATCCGGCAACATCTCGGCGGGCGAGGATAACGGATTGTTTGTTGTTGGGCATGGGCCTCCTGCTGGCGTATCTGATACTCCAGATCCACCAGTTCGTCCGCTTTGACGAGATGCTCCATATCCGGACCTTGCATGACATCCGGGAAACGGGTCGTCTCTTCACGGCTAACTCTGGCTTGCCGGTCAGCCCGCGCTTCCCTGGACTCGAGGTGGTCACCAACGCGGTGGTACAGATCACCCGTCTGCCACCACAGCTCTCCGCCTTTCTTGTCATCGTGCTCTCTCGGGGTTTGCTGATCGCCGGCCTGTTCCTTCTCGCCGAGCAGGTGACTCGTTCCGCCCACGCCGCGGGTATTGCTGTCGGTATCTACAGCTGTAGCCCGCAGTTCTTCTTCTTCAACGCGCAGTACTCGTATCAGACGCTAGCCGTGGCTCTCGGTGTCCTGCTTCTCATGCTGGTTACGAACGAGGCGGCGGGCCGCACTGAAACCGTCTTGGCGGCGGGCGCGGCGCTGGCTCTCACCTTCTCGCACCATGCCACGAGCTGGGTGTTCGTCGCCATATTGGGAATGGTGACGGTCGCCGCGTTTACCCGACGGGACCGCCGCACCGCTACCATATTCCTGGGTATCACAGTGGCGGACCTTGTCCTGGTCGCGTCTTGGGCGATTGTCAGTGGTCCGCTGCTCAACCGATATCTCGGTCCAGTTTTTCACGATGCCGTTTTCCAGTTGACGGGAATCGCGAGCGGGACCGGTGAGACGAGAAAAATTTCGACAGATTCGAGTGGCACCAGGAACCCGCGCTGGGAAACTGTTCTCATTGTGCTCTCGCTGCTTATCTGGATGGCGACACTCATGCCGTTGGGCCCATTCCGGAGGAGACCTGCGGCGGACGGACGTGCGGGTGCGGTGCTGCGGTCGCTTCGATTGCTACAACTCCTGTATCCGATTGCCCTGGTGGCCACGATCGCCCCGAAGGCGGCGGAGATATCCGTACGTCTATCGACCTTCATCTTCATCGGGTTGTCGATCATCACCGCATACTCGATTGGCTGGTATATCGAGAACCATCGGAGGCTGCTGCGGTGGGTGGTGGCCCTTTTCGGCACCATAGCCTTCATGGGGGGCACCCTGATGGGCTCTGGACTCGATTGGAACCGCATACCGGGCCCCTACCTCGTCGTTGCCGACGGCCGTTCCATCGATAGCTCCGCCAACGCCGCGGCGCAGTGGGC
>NZ_CDWWXB010000040.1:14131-18652 GCF_977971855.1 Frankia sp. CoWAU3
CGCCCACTTTGCCGCGGACCGGGAGCTGGGGGCGCTTTTGGCTGCCACCGGAAATCAGTATTTGGTGATCGGTGTACCTGGAGGTGGGAACACCGGACAGATCCTTTTCGCGCCGTCCTTCCATGCCCAGGCGCGGGATCTGCTCCGGAGAGGTCAGATACGGTATTATGTGATCGATCAGCGGCTGGCCGAGGGGTTGCCGCATGAGACGTACTACGTGGTGAATGGTGAGGCCCCGAAGGGGACGCGTCTCACCCATGCAGAACTCGGCAAGTTCGATATCACGCCTGGATCGCGGCGGATCTACGACAACGGAGTCGTCCGTATCTATGACGTCTCGGGCCTCTGGGAAGACTCGACCTCGGCTGTCCGGGCCGGCCGATGAGAGTCTTGATCCTCGTGCTCGAGGGGCTCGTGGGAACTTCGCTAATCGCCTTCGTGTATCAGGGGATCCGCTGGCTGGTTTTACAACGCCGGCCTCAGCTAACCGGCTTCTATGTGCATACCTGCGCGGCGCTGGCAGTCGTGTGCATCCTGATGTTCGTCTCTCTCGCTCTCTCCGCTTTGGGGCTAGCCACCCACGCAGTGGGCTACGACATTTTTCTTGCCGTGGTGGTGGCACTTCTTCTCCGGGCTGGTGCACCGTGGAGACCGGCAAGGCTGGTCATGATCCCGATGCCGAAACCGTCCAGCGCGCTGTTCTTGGCGATTGTCGTCGCTGTGTTCTGCGGTGCGATCGCGCTTTCCTGGCAGTCGGGATCGGTAGCGCGGCGACCGGTCACAGCAATCGCCGCGCGCAGTATCGACGGCAAGGTGGAAATCGAGGTGGTGCGTGGCTACCAGGATGAGCGGTCTTTTGTATTACAGATAGTACGGGATGACGGGTCGGTATGGACTCGTCGTCTTTTTGAGGACGATGACGTCCGGCTCTATATTGATCTTCGTGATGTCGGGGACCCGCGCGTCGCAACGGTTCAACTGATGGTCGGTAGTTACGTGGTCCGTTCCACTGAGATCGAGGATTAGGCGCGGGTGACGTGCGCTTGAACCCCGGGACAGCCGGTCCCGGAAGGATGGGTCGACCTGAGGAGGGGAAATGGGGACGGCACTGAGGGTGCTCCAGGTGGCGGCACGATTCTTCCCGGACATGGGTGGTACCGAGACGCATGTCTACGAGACGAGTCGTCGACTCAACGCTACTAGTGACATTACCGTGGAGATATTGACGACCGACCGCAGCGGCAAGCTTCCCAGCAGGGAGAATGTCGCGGGAACGGTGGTGCACCGGGTCGCGGCGTGGCCGCAAGAAAAAGACTATTATCTGGCGCCGGCCGTTGCCAAAGTGGTCGGATTCGGTTCTTATGATCTTGTTCATTGTCAGGGAATTCACAATCTCGTGCCGCCGGTGGCGATGGCGGCGGCTTGCCTGAGGGGTATTCCGTATATTGTCTCACCGCATACCGGCGGTCATTCCTCGCAGGTCCGGAACACGGCGCGCCGAGTACAGTGGGGCCTGCTCGGGCCACTGATCAGGAACGCCCGCCGCGTCATCTGCGTCGCGGAGTTCGAGTCCCACATCTTCATGCGCCAAGCCGGGGTCGCTGCAGACCGGATCTCGGTCGTCCCGAACGGAGTGTCCATCGTTCCACCGAGTGGCCATGTCAAACCCGATACGAGTGAGCCGCTTGTCGTCTGCGTAGGCCGGTTGGAGAAGTACAAGGGACAGCGGCACCTTGTCCGCGCTCTGCCGAGTCTGATTACTCTAGTTCCTGACGTACGGCTGATGCTGGTGGGGCGGGGCCCTGATGAGCCGGAGTTGAGGCGCCTGGCTGACCGGCTGGGTGTGGTGGACCGGGTGAGTTTCACCTCGATCCCACCGGAGGACCGGCAGGCAATGTCTGACTGTATCGCGAGAGCGGGTGTCGTGGCCCTGCTTAGCGAGTATGAGGCTCATCCGGTCGCGGTCATGGAAGCCGTGGCCCTGGGTAGGCCGGTGGTGGTGGCGCCCACTGCCGGACTGGGAGAGCTGGCTGCGGCAGGGCTCGTGCAGAGCGTTGCGGATCCGGCCGATGAACAACTCGTGGCGAAGACGCTGGGCATCTACCTGCTCGCCAGCGCTGGGGACTCACCGAGCGAGACGAGGCCGACTCCCGAAATCTCCACCCTGCCGACCTGGGACGGCTGTGCGGAAGCCTTGGCGAGGATTTATCGTGAGTCGGTCTGATGAGGAGACGATCTTCTTAAGGCGCCAGACGCCAGCCGGGAGCGGTATCGTCCCGAGCGAATCCGTGCAGAAGGGTTCCGGTGCCGGTTTCGCGCGCCTGTTGACGATCGTGAGCTCCCTACTCGGCACCCAGCTCGGAACGTCTTTACTTGGAGCTGTGTTCTGGTCGGTCGCGGCGAGAACGCTCTCCATCGACGCCGTCGGGGTGGGCGCGGCGGCGGTGTCCTCGATGACGGTCCTCGGCACGATCGGAATGCTGGGGCTCGGGACGCTTCTCATGGTGCATCTTCCCGACCTGCCGGAGGACCGCCGCCTGACTCTGGTCCGCGCCTGCATGGCGCTGGTAACGGTGGCCGGGCTGCTACTCGGCCTGTTGTGGGCGTTCTGTACCCGCTGGCTCTCGACCACTCTGCAGCCAATCGGTAGCAGTCCAGGCAGTATAGCTGCCTTCAGTCTGGGAGTGGCTGCATTTACGGTGACCACCACTCTCGACTACGCGATCCTCCGGGCGGCGAGTGGGGCGATCCAGCTTGCTCGGAATCTGCTCGCCGCAATCGTCAGAGCAGGTCTGCTCGTTGCCTTTGTCATCGTGGGCCTGCGCACCGGCATGGACCTCTACGCCACCTGGCTTATTGCGTCGGTCGTCTCCCTCCCGGTTTGCTACAAGTACTTCAGGCGACCACCCTATCGAAACTCCAGGCGAGCGGAACGGCAGACCGGGATCGCCGAGCTGAAGGCGATCAAGGGTGAGATAGCCGGCAATTACGTGCTGAGCCTCGCGCTGACCGTGCCGACTCTGATTCTTCCTGTGATTGCCGCCCTGACGACGACACCGGCGGACACCGCTCGATTCTCGACCGCTCGGCTGGCCGCTTCCTTTCTCTTCGTTGTTCCTTATGCACTGCCGACGGCCCTGCTTGCGCACACGGGCCGCGCCGAAGAGGAGGCGCGTGCCAAGATGCGCCTGACAATCCCGCTCGGGCTCCTGATCAGCGTGACGCTCTGCGCACTCGCGGCACCCGTCACGAGTCTGATTCTGCTGCCGTTCGGAGAAGCCTACACCGATGGTAGGTCCGTCGCCGCCTTCCGGATTCTCATCCTTGCCACGATCTCGTTGGTCGTCAAGGATCACTATGTGACTCTTCGTCGGGTACAGGGCCGCATGGCCGCGGCGGCCAGGGTGATTGCCTGCGGAACGGTTCTTGAGATCGCGTTGGCCTTCGGGGGGGGCCGCATGTTTGGAACGACGGGTCTATGCGTCGGCTGGGTCACGGCCGTCTTCATCGAGGCGGTCGTCGTAGCGCCGGTCCTCCTGAACGTGTGGCGTGACCGGCCGCAGACGTCTGGTTCGTCATCGGTGGCCATTGAGCGGGTACCCGGATGAATTGGCATGGCACCCGAAACAGAGCGGTGACCAGAAGCGTCTTGGGGTGGTCGTGAGGTGACGGAACAGCGACTGGCGACCTGTACTCGGCGCCGGAGATTCGACGAGCGAGACCCATGGACGAATGCCGGGATATCAGGGGGAAGGTAAGCGTTTTGCATTCGACGACGGAACCGACGGTGAGTGCGATTGTATGCGCATACACGCTCGAAAGATGGGAACTGCTGAACAGGGCGATCGACTCCCTGCTCGCGCAGAAGTACCGTCCGATAGAGATAATTCTCTGCATCGACCACAATGAAGAGCTTTTTCAGATGGCCGCCAAGAGATTCGCTGATCGAGACGCGGATGTCCGGGTAGTGGTCGTGGAGAACCGCTATCCGGGACGGCTGGGATCAGCTCGCAACACCGCAGCCGAAATCGCTGCGGGTGAGATATTGGCCTTCCTCGATGATGATGCTCGCGCTGACCCTTCCTGGCTGGCGGAGATCGTAGCGGTCTTCGGCCGTCGCGACGTGGTCGCGGTCGGCGGCGCGCCGCTTCCGGACTTCGCCGTTCCTCGCCCTCGCTGGTTTCCCGGCGAGTTCGACTGGGTCTTTGGATGCAGTTATGAGGGCCTGCCCAAGACTCTCGCACCGACCCGACGCCTGATCGGCGCCGCCATGTCGGTCCGTCGTTCCGCCCTGGCTGAGATCAACGGATTCCACTCCGACAACCATGACGACATGGATATGTGCCATCGGCTGGCAGACCGCTGGCCTCATCTGAAGGTGATGTATCAGCCGGCGGCAGTGGTCCACCATCACGTGCCGAAGGAGAGGCTGACCTGGCGGTACTTCTGGAAGCGTTGTTACACGGTGAACAAGGGCAAGGTTGCCGCATTCCGAGGCATGGGAAGCGCGGCCAGCATGGC
>NZ_CDWWXB010000040.1:19027-22041 GCF_977971855.1 Frankia sp. CoWAU3
ACCATGCTGGCCGGGGTCGCGGCGGCCGGCAGCGGATACCTCGTGGGCACTTTTCACCAGTACCGCGCCGGCCGGTGATTCTCCCGGGAACGTACGCCGCTGTGGTCGATCCGGTAGCCAGGAAAAGGAAGTGACATGTCCCGGACGATAATCGTGGGATCGGGCCCCGCTGCCGCGGGAGCGGCTCTGGCACTGGCCGAGGACCCGACCCAGGAAATCCTGGTCGTGGACATCGGGACGCGGCTCGAGGCCGAAGCTGCCAACATCGTCGACGAGCTCGGTCGCTCAGAGTCGGACGAGTGGCGTTCCGACCAGGTTGAGATCATCAGTCGTCAGCCGGTGCCCACCTCGCGCCGGGCCCTTCCGGAGAAGCGGGTCTACGGATCCGACTTCCCCTTCCGGGACGAGGGGCAGCTCCGCGGGGTGAGTGCGATGGTGGGTGCGAACCGGGCCGTAGTCTCCAGCGCGTACGGCGGTTTCAGTAATGTGTGGGGCTCGCAGTTAATGCCCTTCAGCAAGGCGACTTTCGGCCATTGGCCCTTCACCCTCCAGGAGTTGGAGCCGCATTACCGCCGAATCCTTGACCATGTCCCGATGTCCGGCGCGATCGACGATCTGGCCGAGTTGTTTCCATTGTTCCGGGAGCCACGACCGCTGCCGACCCTGGCACCGCGGACCCGCCAGGTTATTGGTGACTACGGTAGGCATCGGGAGCGGCTGCGCCGCGACGGCATCACCGTCGGAAAGGCTCGCCTGGCCCTCCGGGGTGGCGAGTGCGTCCGCTGCGGTCTCTGTATGACAGGCTGTCCTTACCGGCTGATCTATTCCTCCGCACAGACATTCGACCAGTTGATCAGCGAAGGTCGGGTCAAGTACCTGCCGGGACTCCTGGTATTCCGGGTTGAGGAGTCCGAGTCCGGGGCCCGTCTGTTCGCCCGGGAGACCGTGAGTGGCCAGACCCAGGAGCTAGAAGGAGATCGGATCTTTCTCGCCGCGGGTGCCCTGGGCAGCACGAGGATTGCTCTGAACTCGTTGCGTTGGTTCGATGAGCGGATCGAGCTCGCCGAATCTGCGCAGTTCACGGTTCCCATGCTGTCGCGGCGCCGGACACCTGATCCGCGTGCGGACGGGGAGATGACTCTCAACCAGTTCAATATGATTGTTGTGCTGGATGACGTCGGTCTCGATGTATCACAGATCCACTTTTATCCCTATAATCCCGCGATCACCGAGGCGCTTCCGCGGGTCCTGCAGTCCGGTTGGGGCTCCGTACTTGGTGACGAGGTTCTTCGGCGGCTTACGGTCGGTCTGGGTTATCTCCCGTCGTGGGCCTCTCCACGGCTACGGGTTCAGGCTGTCCCGCCTGCTGGTGAAGCGGATCTCCCGGAAATTCATCTGAGCGGTACCCGTGACGGCGTCCTCGGAAATGGGCTGCTCCGGAAGGTGGTGCGACGGCTCGTCACCGCCGCCCCGTTCCTCGATCTGTGGCCGGTGGTGCCGATGGTTTCCTGTTCGGCGCCGGGTAAGAGCTACCACTGGGGTGGGAGCTTCCCGCATTCCTCCGGGGTTTCGGGAACCCGGCATACAAGTGACATGCTTGGCCGGGTAGGGGGGTGGCGGCGTATTCACCTGGTTGACGCATCGGTGTTCCCTTCTGTGGCGGCTACGACATTTACTTTTACGATCATGGCAAATGCACACCGAATAGGATCAGAGGTGCGAGGGTTGTGACGAATACGGGTACGCGCACCGTGGGGATCACCGGTGCCCAGGGTTATGTGGGCGGCGTGATCCAGAACGCGCTACGCAAGGATGGCTGGACGACCGTGCAACTGGTTCGACGGCCGCCAGCCGACCTGACGGAAGAATGGCGCTTCTATGACTCCAGGCGAGCTCTCGCCCCCGGTCTTCTCGATGGCCTGGATGCGCTTGTGCATTGTGCCTACGACATGAGAGCCCGGCGCTGGACAGATATTCAGGCGGTAAACATCCATCCGACTCGAGCTCTTCTGGAAACGGCGCATAATTCCGTCCCGAAGGTCGTCGTCATCTCGTCGATGTCGGCTTATGAGGGGACGGCGCAACTATATGGGACGGCGAAACTCGCCATCGAACGCGACGCCCTCGCCTTCGGCGCCTCGGTAGTGCGGCCGGGCCTGGTCTACGGAAGGAGGGCGGGGGGGATGGCCGCCGCGCTCACCCGGTTGTCCCGCCTTCCGGTGAGTCCGGCTCCGAGTGGGAACCCCTACCAGTTCACTGTGGAGGAGGAAGATCTGGCTGCTGTGGTGGCTGCGATCCTGGTCAAGGATAGTCAAATTTCGGTGCCGCTTGGTGTCGCGCATCCAGAGCCGGTGTCCTTCCGGCACATCGTTGCGAAGTTTGCGGGCGAGGCGGGTCGTTCGCCACGATTTCTCCCCGTCCCGTGGAAGGCGCTGTACGGTTCTCTCGTGGCCTTGGAGGCGATACGAATACCACTGCCGGTACGTTCGGATTCGATACTCGGCCTTGTCCGCCCCGCCCCACAGGTGGTGAACTATGAGCGTGTCAAGGAACTCGGTGTATCGTTGCGTCCGTTCCCGCGCTGAGTGGGACCTGGAGGGCGTGCCGGATTCGCATTGACGCCAGAGGCCCGGAGTGGCGACGCGTGCCCGCCAGTCGATCAGCACATGCTGTGAATCGTCTGTTACCTTCCGTCGAACCACGCTGCGGCGATACTCATTCGCCGCAGGCGGAACGGCCGAACTAATGGCGTCTAGGCTCCTTGCCCACTTGGTATGGCCGAGGCGCTGTCACCACCCTGCAGCCGTAACGGTTAATGATCATCACGGTAGCATGCACGAATCGAGGCTTCGATCGACCGGTGACCGCGGCGTTCCTCGACCGATGGTTCTCTTGTTGTCGCCGTGGGTGTCCTACGGGTTTGTGGTGGGATGATGCCTGTGCCGGGACGGCGGGATCCCCATTTGCTCACCTCCTCTGACGGATGGTAGTTTCTGCGGAAAGTGAGATGGGTG